>NZ_RZPH01000769.1:0-2968 GCF_004022825.1 Mesorhizobium sp. M7A.F.Ca.CA.004.04.2.1 | reverse complement strand
GAATTGCCTGCGCGGCGATTTCGGTCAGTCGATCGCCTTCCGGGGTCCCGTCAGCGGCGTCATCGCGGCACGGATCGCGCCAACGGTTTTCTTGATCCTCTATGGCCTCGTGATCTCGCTGCTGTTGACATTCGCGCTCGCGGTCACCGCTGCCCGGCAGCGCGGACGGTGGATCGATCACCTCATCCGTCTCGTCTGCGTCGCGGGCGTCGGCGTGCCGTCCTACTTTGTCGGCCTGCTGCTGATCATGGGCTTCTGCCTGCGGCTGAAGATCTTCCCCGTATCCGGTTACGGGCCGACCTTTTTCAACAATCTGTGGCATCTGTTCCTGCCGGCCCTGACGATCGGCATCGGGGTGACGCCGATCCTCGCGCGCAATCTGCGCGCGACCTTCATTCAGCAGATGGACAAGGATTACGCGATCGCCTGCCGCTCCAGGGGCCTGCCGGAAAGCTACATCTTTTCCCGGCATGTGTTCTGGAATTCCCTTTTGCCGACAGTCAATCTGCTGGGCGTCGTGGTCGCCTTCCTGATCGGCGGAACGGTCGTTGTCGAAAATGTCTTCAACATTCCAGGGCTCGGCAACCTGCTCATCCGCGGCGTTCTCACGCACGACCAGTTCGTCGTCCAGGCGGTGGCCCTGCTGCTTGCCGTAGGTGTCGTCATTTCGAATTTTGCCGTCGATGTCTTGACCGCCATTCTCGACCCACGGGTGGAATTATGAGCGATGTGATGCAGGGCAGCGGCTCCTTGGCCATGGCGCGTATCCGCACGATGCCGGCAACCTTGATCATTGGCGGCGCCATCACCTTGGCCTGGATCGTCGTGGCCATTTTGGCGCCGGTGCTGACCAGTTTCGACCCGATCAAGGTCGATGTGATGCAGGCGCTGAAACCACCTGGCGCCGAGCATTGGTTTGGCACCGACGCCATCGGCCGCGATGTCCTGGCGCGGACACTGTTTGCCGCACGCTACGATCTCGCCATGGCCTTCTTCGGCGTCGTCGGTCCGATCATCCTGGGGACGATCATCGGCCTTATCGCCGGCTATCTGGGTGGCCGGATCGATGCGGCGCTGATGCGCATCCTCGAGGTCACCGTATCATTTCCCTATTTCGTCCTCGTGATCGCCATCGTGGCCGTGCTGGGGCCCGGCCTCAAGAGCTACTTCATCTCGCTCACCTTGGTGAACTGGGTCAGCTATGCGCGACTTGTGCGGAGCCAGGCGCTGGTGCTGCGCGGCGTCGATTTCGTGCTGGCGGCACGTGGCATGGGTTTTGGGCATTTGCGCATCATGCTGTTCCACATCCTGCCGAATGCCATCGTCCCATCGATCGTCTTCGTCATGACCGATGCCGTGCTGGCCATCGTGCTCGGATCATCATTGGGTTTTCTCGGCCTCGGCGTACAACCGCCAACGCCCGAATGGGGCGCCATGATCGCGGACGGGCAGACCTACCTGACGACCGCATGGTGGATTGCGATCTTCCCAGGCATCGCCATCTGCCTTCTGGCGCTGGGCCTCTCGTTGACCGCTGATGGTCTCGCCCGCCTCCTGAACACGGAATCCTGAGATGAGCGACCTCGTCAGCGTCGAGAACCTCACCATCGACTTCGCCACCAATTTTGGCGACGTCCACGCCCTGCGCGGCGTCAGCTTTTCACTGAAAGCGGGAGAGGTCCTTGGGATCGTCGGTGAATCCGGATCGGGCAAGACGGTGGCCTGCAGAGCCATCCTCAAGCTGATTGCCGGCAACGCACTGGTGAAGTCGGGTCGGATCATGTTCGAGGGCAGCGATGTCCTCGCCATGAAGGATGCCGATCTGGGCCAGCTGCGTGGCGGGCAAGCGGCGATGATCTTCCAGAACCCGTCGACGCATCTTGATCCGATCATGACGGTCGGGCGTCAGGTGGGAGAAGCGATGGTGGTCCATCAGGGCGTATCCTGGCGGCAGGCCAATGCGCGGGCGGTCGGACTGCTCGAAGACATGCACATCAAGGACGCGCCAAGGCGCGCGGGCGCCTATCCTCACGAGCTATCCGGTGGCATGCGTCAGCGGGTGATGATTGCGGCGGCCCTTGCCTGCGAACCGAAACTGCTGATTGCCGACGAGCCCACGACGGCACTTGATGTCACGGTGCAAGCTCAGATACTCGACCTGCTCCGCGGCATCCGGCGTGAACGCAAGCTGTCGGTCATTCTGGTCTCTCACGACCTTGGCGTGATCGCGGAAATGTGCGACCGCGTCGTCGTCATGAAGGACGGCGCGGTGCTGGAAATCGGCTCGGTCGATCAGATCCTGCGTGACCCCGCCCATGAATACACGAAGCGCCTGATCGCTTCCCAACCCTCGCTGATGAAGCCGACCACGCATGCATGCCCCGTGGCGACGGAACCGCATCTCCTGGTGAAGAACCTGTGCGTGAACTTCTACCCAGGGCAGAGCCTTGCAGCCTGGGCGACACGCAAGCCGCCGCAGATCGTGCGCGCGGTCGACAATGTTTCGCTGGCATTGCGGCGCGGTGGGGCACTGGGGATCGTCGGCGAGTCCGGTTCCGGCAAGAGCACCATAGCCCGGGCCATTGCAGGCCTGGTGCAGCCGGAACAAGGAGAGATCGAGGTGGACGGCCAATCGCTCGATCGCGCGCTAAGGCAGCGCCGACCGGAGCAGGTTCGCAAACTGCAGATGGTGTTCCAGGACCCGTTCATGTCCCTCAACCCGGCGTTTACGGTTGCGCGAACTCTGGCCGAACCGCTGCGGCAACAGAACATCTGCCCGGAAAGAGACATCCCGGAGCGGATCCGCGAGCTGATGGAAAAAGTGGAATTGCCACGCCAGTTGCTGGACCGACGCACCACGCAGCTTTCCGGCGGCCAGCGGCAGCGCGTCGGCATCGCCAGAGCCCTGGCGCTGGAACCTGAGATATTGATCGCCGATGAAGTCACCTCCGCTCTGGACGTCACCATC
>NZ_RZPH01000768.1:0-2975 GCF_004022825.1 Mesorhizobium sp. M7A.F.Ca.CA.004.04.2.1 | reverse complement strand
ACCATGGCCCGGGCGATTTCGCTATGTTCGGTGTAGGTTGTCGACAATCGCCGGTGCTTCTCCACTTCGATCTTGCGAACGAAATGGATGCGCGTGTTGATGCCTTCGAGCATGCGCGCCAGTTCGGGATTGCCTGACAGCCTGGCGATGCGGATGTGAAATTCCTCGTCCCTGGCGGTCAGTTCGGCGCTGGAAAACGAGTCGGCGCGCGCCATGGTGAGCGCCCACCAGTCGACGAGCGTGGCAAGCTCCTCATCTGTCGCGCGCTGGACCGCCAGCCTGACGGAGCGCTCCTCGAGCACCGCTCGCACGTCGGAAAGATTGACGATCTCGTCGACATCGAAGCCCCGGCAAAAGAAGCCGCGATTGGTCTGGAAGGTGATGAGTTCCTCCGTGACCAGCCGCTGGAGAGCTTCCCGGATCGGGCTGCGGCTGACATTCAGCCTCGCGGCAAGCGCCACTTCGTTGATGCGTTCGTTCGGCTTGAAGCGATAGTCCATCGCCATGCGACGGATCTCTTCATAGACACGCGGGCCGGTCTTGATCGGCTTGGATGCCAACGCCGCATTGTTGTCCTGGTTGGTTTGTCTGGTGGGTCGAAGCATGGCGTCGTCAAGCCTTTGCGGCGCTTGGTTCGGCGAACCGCGCCTGTGTGGGAAGGATGCCGTCGAGGGCGATCGGCGCTGCCCGGCCGGCGATCAGATCGGCGACGATACGGGCCGATCCATGCGCCATGGTCCAGCCGATATGGCCGTGCCCGGTGTTCAGCCACAGGTTTCGGATGTCGCGCAGGCCGAGGATCGGCAGGTTGTCGGGCGTCATGGGCCTCAGGCAGGCCCGCATCTCGGCGCGATCATAGGCGATGCCGCGCGGGAACAGGTCCTGCGTGACGCGCTTCATGAAGGCGAAATCCGAAGGCTTGTGGCTGCGATCATAGCCCGCGAATTCCGCGGTGGCGGTCACGCGGATGCGATCGCCCATCGGCGTGATGGCGACGAGATTGTGCTCATCGATGACAGGGAGTTTTGGAGCCAGCGCCTGATCGACGATGGGAATGGTCATGGAATATCCCTTGACCGGATAGATCGGCAGACCAAGGCCGATCTTGCGGGCGAGGACGGGGCTCTCGGCGCCGAGACACAGAACGTAGGTGTCGGCCAGAAACTCTCCCTTGTCGGTGACGATCTTGGTGATCGTTTCCTTTCTGCGTTCGATCCCCACGATCCTGGTCCCTGTCAGGATCTTGCCGCCCCTATTTTCGACGATGGCCGCCAGCGCGCGCGTGAACTTGGCGGCGTCGCCGGTTTCGTCGGTCGGACACAATACGCCGCCGGCAATGTTGTCGCGCGACAAAGCCAGCGCCGGCTCGCGGTCAACGATTTCCTGCGCGTCGACGATACGGATCTCCTGGCCGTCGGCCTCCAGCAGGCGCATGTTGGCGATGCCCTTGTCGAGCGCCTGGCGGTTGCGGTGGAAGTAAAGAATGCCGGCCGATGTCCTGTCGTACTGGATCGCTTCCTCCCTGACGACCGCCTGCAGGACCGATTGGGAATGGACCGCAAGCCGATGTTTGAGAAGGGTGTTGCGACGCGCTTTGGCGGCCGTGCATTGCATGAGGAAGCGCAGCGACCAGCTGTAGAGATGCGGGTCGGCGGAGAGCTTGAAACGAAGCGCCTGGTCTTTCTGGAACAGCGACTTCAGCAGGATTTTTGGCGCGGCCGGCGATGACCAGACGAAGGAATGGCCGGGCGCGATCATGCCGGCATTTGCCCAGCTTGCCCCTTCGGCCACCTGTGATGCCTGCTCGAGAACGGTGACCGTGTGGCCGTCCTTCTGCAACTGATAGGCAGTGGTGATCCCGACAACGCCACCGCCCAAGATCAATATGCGCATCGCTGACCCGAATGGTTGTCGTTTCTATTGTCGACAATTCAACAGGAAGACGCTGGCCATTGTCAACGGCGCGTGGGTCGACGATCGATTCACCGTTCAGACAGGGCGAAATCCGGCATTTCCCGGTTCCCAAAATTGGAACGGAGCTCTTGACACGTTTGGCAAAGTTGTCGCTTCTATTGTCGACAATTCTGATTGGCATCAGGAAGGGGACTGCGCCATGGACGCCCCGCTTAGCCGCGCCGACGATGCGCTTGTCGTCGACAAGGAACACATTCCCTTCAAGACCGACGACGGCATCGGCACCCGCGCCAATCTCGGCCTGCTCGTCCTTCGAACCGACCAGACCATCGAGGATGAATTCCGCTATGCGCTGCCCGCGCGCGACATCGCGCTGTACGAGGCGCGGCTCTACAGCGATGTCGAGATCACGCCGGAAAACCTGATGAAGATGTCGGCCGTCATCCCGGAAACTGTCGGGCTCTTGCCGGACGTCAAGTTCGATGTGATCGGTTTTGCCTGCACCTCGGGAGCGCTGGTTATCGGCGAGGACAAGGTCGCCGAACGCGTTCATGAGGTGCTGCCGGGCGTGCAAGTGACCAACCCGGTGACGGCGGCAAGGGCGGCGCTGAAGGCCCTGGGCGTCTCGCGGATCGCGCTGCTCACCCCTTATCTGGCGAAAATCAATCATTCGCTACGTGCATCGCTGATGGCGCGGGGGATGGACATTCCGGTCATGGGCTCCTTCAACGAGGCGGATGACAATGTCGTTGCGCGCATCACGCCGGCATCGGTCAAGCAGGCCATCTTGGAAATCGGTGCGTCGAGCGACTGTGAGGCGGTGTTCGTTTCCTGCACCAGCATGCGCGTTGCCCGCATCATCGAGGAGGTCGAGAAGGAACTGGGGAAACCGGTAACCTCGAGCAATCACGCCCTTGCCTGGCACATGCTGCGGCTCGGCGGCATTGGCGAGCAGATCGCCGGAAAGGGCGAACTGTTTCGCCGCTCGCTATAGGTTGGCCATCTTTGGGGCCGCAGCGTTTGCGGTGTGCGATTCAGATTCCGCCGTACCAGTCATAACC
>NZ_RZPH01000767.1:0-2980 GCF_004022825.1 Mesorhizobium sp. M7A.F.Ca.CA.004.04.2.1 | reverse complement strand
ATGGTCGATCGCTGAGAACATCGGCATCCGCTCGCTGGCGCGGTTGCGCAGCGGGCTGCTGATCTCGCCGCAGCGCGAGGCCGAGCTCGCCGCATTCTGGCAGAAGAAGATCGGCATCCGCACGCCCGATATGAACAACAACATTTTCTCGCTGTCGGGCGGCAACCAGCAGAAGGCGCTGTTTGCCCGCGCGCTCGGCTCGGACGCGCAGATCGTGCTGATGGACGACCCGATGCGCGGCGTCGATATCGGCACTAAGCTGGAGGTCTATGACCTCGTGCGCGAAGAGGCTGCCCGAGGCCGCACCTTCCTCTGGTACACCACGGAAACCGAAGAGCTCGACAATTGCGATCACATCTATGTCTTCAAGAACGGCCGCATCGTCGCCAATCTGCGCCGCGACGAGTTGACCGAAGAGAAGATCATCCAGTCCTCATTCGGCGATGCGGCCTGAGATGACGGCCGCCAGCCTCGACACCGCCGCCAGGACGTCCGCCGAGCGAGGCGCACTGGCCCGTGCCCGTCTGTTGCGCGGGCTGCTGCCGGCGCTGTCGCTGGCGCTGGTGCTGCTCGCCATCGCCTGGCTCAACCCGCGCGCCATCAGCTATTTCGGGTTCAGCCTGATGCTCAATTTGGCGATCCCGATCGCGCTGGCGACCATCGCGCAGATGTTCGTTATCGCCGGAAACGAGCTCGACCTGTCGATCGGTACTTTCGTCGGCTTCGTCGGCTGTGTCACGGCGACCTGGCTGAAGGACGCGCCGCTCATCGGCGTGATGATCCTGCTCGGGTCGATAGGCGTCTATGCGCTGCTCGGCGCGCTGATCCATCTGCGCAATTTGCCTTCGATCGTGGTGACGCTCGGCATGAGTTTCGTCTGGCAGGGGCTTGCCATTCTCGTCTTGCCCAAACCGGGCGGCAAGGCGCCGGACTGGCTGCTCGGGCTGATGGCGTTCAAGCCGCCCTTCATTCCGTTCCCGATCATCGCCGCGCTGCTGATCGGCCTCATCGTTCATTTCGGCCTGATGCGCACTTCCTATGGCGTGATCCTGCGCGGCTCCGGCGGCAATCCGGCGGCACTCGGCCGCGCCGGCTGGTCGCTGCTCAAGACCAAGATCGTGCTGTTTGCGCTGGCCGGTCTGTTCGGCGTGCTGTCCGGCATGGCGCTGATCGGCATCACCACCTCGGCCGACGCCAATATCGGCAATGGCTACACGCTGCTGGCGATCGCCGGCGTCATCCTCGGCGGCGGCGAATTCGTCGGCGGCCGGGTGTCGCCGATAGGTGCTGTGATCGGCGCGCTGACGCTGGCGCTGGCGGCCTCGCCGCTGCTCACCTTCATGCACATTCCACCCGATTGGCAGGTTGCCGCCAACGGCGCCATCCTCATCATCGTGCTGGCGGCGCGGGTGCTGATCAGCCGCAAGGAGAGGTGAGCGATGACATCGGTGAAATCGCTGCTCGCCAAACCCTGGATCTGGTCGTTCATTGGCGCGCTTCTGGTGTGGCTGGCGACGATCGCCTTCACCGGCGGTTATGGCGCCGGCGGCATGGTGACGGCGGCCCTGTCGCTGGCGGTGTTCACCGTCATTGTCGGCGTCGGCCAGATGTTCGTCATCACACTCGGCCCGGGCAATGTCGACCTGTCGCTGCCGGCCAATATCGGCCTTGCCAGCGCCGTCGCGATGAAAGTGATGGACGGCAATGATTCCATGATCGTGGTCGGGCTGCTGGCGGCGCTTGCCTGCGGGGCGGCGATCGGCGCCGCCAACTATCTGCTGATCTGGGCGCTGCGCATCCCGCCGATCATCGCCACGCTGTCGGCCAGCTTCATCATCCAGTCGATCGACATCAGCTACGGACGCGGCTTGCAGATCAAGCCGCCGCCGGGCTTCGCCGATTTCGCCAACCGGCAGATACTCGGCATTCCGGTGCTGGCCATCCTCACCGTGCTGTTCACCATCGGTGCGGCCATCGCCCTGCAGCGCATGATCTATGGCCGCTCGGTGCTGGCGATCGGCCAGAATATCCGCGCCGCCTGGCTCGCCGGCGTCAATGTCGGCCGCATCCGTTTCCTCACCTACACGCTGTCTGGTGCGCTCGGCGGCATCGACGGCGCGCTGCTCGCCGGCTATTTCCGTGGCGCCAATGTCGATATCGGCAATGAGTATCTGCTGGCCTCGATCGCGGTCGTCGTCATCGGCGGCACGTCGGTCGCCGGCGGCAAGGCCAATGTGCCCGGGGTCTGGGGCGCGGCGCTGTTCCTGGTGCTGCTTTTGACCATGCTCAACACGTTTGGGGTGAGTGCCGGGGTGCGATTGCTGCTCACGGGGCTGATCATTGTCGGGGTGATCACGGCGGCGGGCGGGCAGAAGGCGCCGCGGTAGGCTCCGCCTTCGTCGTCCCAGGCCTGTAATCATTGTGCCAGGCCGACATCCGGTTCCAATCGGCGTCATAGCGCTGTAAATCCCGTTCGCGCGGCCACGGCCGCTGAATAGCGCTGGGAGGTTTGCGTGTCCGATTTCGTGAAGGTCAGCCGCCACGGCGATGTCGCCGTCGTCACCATCGACAACCCGCCGGTCAACGCGCTGAGCTTCCATGTCCGCGAGCCGCTGATGCAGGCGCTGGTTGAGTTGCGCGACGATGCTTCGGTTGCCGCCATCGTCATTGCATGCGCCGGCCGGACCTTTGTCGCTGGCGCCGACATCACCGAATTCGGCAAGCCGATGCAGCAGCCGGAGCTGCGCGCCATCGTGGCGACGCTGGAAACCATCGCCAAGCCAACGCTAGCCGCCATCCACGGCACCGCCCTCGGCGGCGGGCTGGAGCTGGCGCTCGGCTGCCATTTCCGTATCGCCGACGTCGGCGCCAAGCTCGGCCTGCCGGAAGTCAAGCTCGGCCTGTTGCCGGGCGGTGGCGGCACGGTACGGCTGCCGCGCCTTGTCGGCGCGACGAAGGCGCTCAGGATGATCGTCTCCGG
>NZ_RZPH01000766.1:0-2985 GCF_004022825.1 Mesorhizobium sp. M7A.F.Ca.CA.004.04.2.1 | reverse complement strand
GAGGCCGCCGAGGATCGCGCTGCCGGTCGACATCGAGGGATCGAGCAAGGCTAGACGGGCGAGAAGCCATTGCGCACCGGTCGCCAGGAGGCTGAAGACGACCCAGACGGCGAGGTAGCCGGCAAAAAACCATCCCGTCGAAGCGATGGGCCGGCCATCCGCCCGCGCCTTGCGGCCGACACCGGCATAGAGCAGCAACATCGGCGCGACCGACGGCGTCATCATGCCGACCATCATCACCGCCCACATCGTGAAGGTGAAGGCGAAATCGCCCAATGCCCAGGGCCGGAAGCCGGGCGCCATGGCGGCGCCCATATCCATGCCGGCCATATCCATGCCGGCCATGTCGCCGCCTCCGCTATCCGGCAAGGGGGAGCCGGGCATGACCATGGTGGCGGCGAGCCACAGCACATAGGCCCAGGCGAGCACGGCAATCACCACGAGCGCGGCCATCACGACCGCGCGATCGCGCCTCAGCACCGCCTCGAGGGCCGTATCGCCCATTGGATCAGGTCAATGCACGATGCCGCTCTGCGTAAGATGCAGATTGGCGAAATGGCTGTGCGTATCGGCCAGTTCGAACTTGATCGGGCCCGTCGCCTTGGTCCAGCCGCGCCCGACCTCGGCGATCGCGTATTCGAAGCCGTGCGGCAAGTCGATGCGCGCCTGGTGCGCGGCGCCGGTGACCGGATTCCGGATCGGCTCGCCGCGACCGTCGGTTATACCCTCGACATGCAGCTGACTGGTTCGCGCGTCGACGTCGATTTTGAATTCGATCGGCGCGAAGATCGGATCGTGGAATTTCTCCAGCGTGGTCGAAAAGACCTGAAATATCGTTGCACCTGGCTCGGTGTCCAGACCGCCCAATATGCGAAGCAGCGCGCCACGTTGGGCTTCCGTCGCCCTCTCGTCGATGACCACCGCGGCTTCACCCCCGCCCTGGTGTATGGCGCCGGGCCAGCTGAAAATCCCGACGAACCGCAACCCGTCGAGCTTGGTGTCGCCGTGATGGCCGCTCTCGATTTCCATGCCGGCGACCGCCTGGCAGAATCCGTATGTCGGCATGGCGTTGAACTGGCACGGGCAGCCATAGGCGCAGTTGCAATTGATGAATTCGCGCGCCTTCATGGCCCATTTGACGTCCGGCATGGCATTCCTCCCTTGCCGCGCTCACGCTTCGTGAGCGCGATCCGGATCGTGGAGGACCAGAGGTCAACCGGCAGCAACCATCCGGCAGCATCTGATCGAAGCAATCCGGCGATTAATATTAGCCTGCAATCATATACCTTCCACAGCCGCCCACAATAGGCCGATCGGCTGAGATGAGGACTCCTAACGCAGATCAATCAAAGACCGCCTTTCCCGATAGGAATTTTTTCTTGACACCCTGCCCTCAGCTATGGTACATATTCGTCCATGGTGCTGATTTGCGCCGATAACCCGCCGCACAGGCGGGTTTTTCGTTTAATACCCTGTCCCAGCATCGCTGTTTTTGCCGCGACGAATTGGCATATTCGAAGTCCGCCTCCTGGCGGGCGGTGGCTGTTGCACGGTCCATAGCGCCGCACTATGGCTAGCGGCTTGTCAAACAAGGCGACGCAGAATGGCGAAGGACGGCAGCGAGCACGGCGGGATGGGCATCAACACGCGGCTTGCCCATTCGGGCAACAATCCGCACGACTATTTCGGCTTCGTCAATCCGCCGGTGGTGCATGCTTCGACCGTGCTGTTTCGCGACGCGGCTTCGATGGCGGCACGCACCCAGAAATACACTTACGGCACGCGCGGCACACCGACGACCGATGCGCTTGCCCATGCCATAGACGCGCTGGAAGGCTCGGCAGGCACGATCGTAGTGCCGTCGGGCCTTGCGGCGGTGACGGTGCCGCTGCTCGCCTTCGTCTCGGCCGGCGACCATCTGCTGATCGTCGATACCGTCTATCATCCGACCCGCAATTTCGCCGACACGATGCTGAAGCGGCTGGGCGTCGAGGTCGAGTATTACGCCCCCGATGTCGGCGCCGGCATCGCGGCGTTGATCAAGCCCAACACCAAGGTGGTGTTCACGGAATCGCCGGCCTCCAACACGTTCGAGGTGCAGGACATCCCGGCTATCGCCAAGGCGGCGCACGCCGCGGGCGCCATCGTCATGATGGACAATACGTGGGCGACGCCACTCTATTTCCGTCCGCTCGACCACGGCGTCGACATCTCGATCCATGCGGCGACCAAATACCCAGCCGGCCATTCCGACGTGCTGCTCGGCACGGTGTCGGCCAATGAGAGCTGCTGGACGCATCTTTACGAGAGCTTCTGCACGCTTGGCTGTTGCGCCGGGCCCGACGACGTCTACCAGGTGCTGCGTGGCCTGCGCAGCATGGGCGTGCGCCTCGAACACCATCAGCGCAGTACGCTTGCCATCGCCTCCTGGCTCGAGGGCCAGAAGGGCGTGGCGCGCGTGCTCCACCCGGCCCTGCCCAGCCATCCGGACCACGCTCTGTGGAAGCGAGATTTCTCCGGCTCCAGCGGCATCTTTTCCATCGTTCTTGCCGGTGGCGGCCAGAAGCAGCAGCACGCCTTTCTCGACGCGCTGCGGATCTTCGGCCTCGGCTATTCCTGGGGCGGCTATGAGAGCCTTGCCGTACCGGTCTGGCTCGGCGACCGCGTCGTTGCAAAAGCGCCCTATGAGGGTCCGTTGATCCGCCTGCAGATCGGCCTCGAGGACGTCGACGACCTGAAGGCCGACATCTCGCGCGGCCTGACCGCCGCGGCGGCTGCGTAGCGGAATTCTATTCCCTAAAATTGCGGTTTGCCGGATCAGTTTGGCTTTCAAATTCAACGATGCCGCGTCATTGCGGTGCGATCAGCACATTTTCGACTTCCCCTGGAATACCGGCAGAGTTTTCGACCCCATGGCTTTCCGCCTTTTTGTTCCCATTCTTGCCGGCGCGACGCTGCGCGAGCGTCTCGTCGCCTGTATCGGCG
>NZ_RZPH01000765.1:0-2995 GCF_004022825.1 Mesorhizobium sp. M7A.F.Ca.CA.004.04.2.1 | reverse complement strand
GCTTCCGACAGGCCATGATGGGCGATGCCGGAAAACCGGTCGAGTATCTCAGGCTCGAACACCAGAACCAGGCCCGAGGCCAAAATCGTCGACAGCACGAAGGTGATCCAGCAGACCGCCACCAGCACGCCGACATCCTGTCCGGTCAGGCCTCTGGTACCATAGGCGCGGTAGCGGATGACGGCGCCGGAAAACACCGAGCCGCCAATGTTGTGCGACAGCGCATAGGTGGTGAAGGAGCACAGCGTGACGAACAGCCACGACACGCGCTTGCCGATATGCAGGAGCGCGATGTGGTCGTAGCCGGCAAGCGAGGCATAGGCGATGATCGAACTCAGCGCGGCAAGGATCCAGCCCCGGGTCGGAATGGCGGTGATACCGTCCCAGACGTCGTCGAGCGAAACGCCGCGCAATTCGTGCCAGAGCAGCAGCAGCGAGAAGATCACGGCGGCGATGCCCACAACCGGCCAGAAATAGCGTCTCCAGTTCATTGCCTGACTGCCATGCGTTGCGGGTCCGCTTCCTTTTCGTGGCTGGTGGGAGGCCGGCTTTGCCGGATTCTTCCGCTCATTTCAGAAATGCCTCATCGAAGCCGGCTATTCAACCGCGAACCCTTGTCGCAGCGTCGGCCGGCTAGATTTGCCGCAGTGAGCGGCCGAAAGAGGTGCCGGCAGGCGTAGCGCCGGCAACTGCGGCGTGCGGGTTCATTACGCGGCCGCCCCGGAACGGCGGTTTGCGGCCTGCCGGCAAAATTCGGCACGCGGCTCTTGGTGATCGGGCGCGGCGCTGTTAGTCTGGCGGCAACTTAAAACACTGAAGCGCCTGCTGCGTCCATCATAGGTTCGCGCGGCGCCGGAAGGAACGACAGTGGAAGACCACGACACCGGCGCCGGCGCGCCGGAGGTGGGCGTGTCCAGCGCTTCCCGGCGGTCGGCTGGCCCGGGGAATGCAAGCTGGCAGCAACGCCGCCCGACGGAGCTCCGCTCCGCGGACGGGCAGGCGGGCGACGCACCCCACAAAGGCAAGCCCAAGAAGCGGCGCAAGCGAAGGCGCGGGCGCAAGGTTTTTGCGCGCGACGAGACACGTCCCACGGAGAATCGATCGCCGGCGCCGGGCGAGACCGGTGTCCCGGCGGCGGAGGCCCACAGACCGTCGGAATCGGTGGCCTCGCCCGTCGCTGTGGTGCCACGGCCGGAACAGAGCGCCCGTCGGCCGCCGGTCCAGGAGCTTCCGGTGTTTGCGGCGCTTGACCTTGGCACCAACAATTGCCGGCTGCTGGTGGCCGTGCCGACGCGGCATGGCCAGTTCCGCGTCATCGACGCTTTTTCGCGCATCGTCCGGCTGGGCGAGGGGCTCACCGCCAATGGCCGGCTCGGCCAGCCGGCGATGGACCGCGCGGTCGAGGCGCTGAAAATCTGCGGCGACAAATTGCGCAACCGCAAGATCAGAAAAGCCCGGCTGATCGCCACCGAGGCCTGCCGCACGGCCGAAAACGGCGTCGAGTTCATCGACCGCGTGGAACGCGAGGCGGGCCTGAAGCTTGAGATCATCGACCGCCAGACCGAAGCGCGGCTGGCGGTGTCCGGCTGCGGCTCGCTGGTCGAGCGCGACACCCAAGGCGTCGTCCTGTTCGATATTGGCGGTGGTTCGTCGGAAATCGCGCTCATCGATCTCGCTGGCCGCCGTTCGCCAAGGCTGGCCAATCATATCGTGTCGTGGACGTCGCTGCCGGTCGGCGTCGTCTCGCTGGCCGAGCGCTTTGGCGGCCGCACGGTGACGCGCGAGATCTTCGCCGCCATGGTCGACGACGTTGCCGGCCGGCTGGCCAGCTTCGACGGTCGCGATCGGCTGAGCCATCTCAAGGCCAGTCCGAATTTCCATCTGCTGGGCACGTCCGGAACCGTGACGACGCTGGCCGGTGTCCACCTTGAGCTCGAGCGCTACGATCGCCGCCGTGTCGATGGGCTGTGGATGGACCGCGACAGCGTCGATCGCATGGTCGAAAGACTGGTTGGCTGGGATTTCCAGCAGCGCTGCGCCAACCCTTGCATCGGTGCCGATCGCGCCGATCTGGTGCTGGCCGGCTGTGCTATCCTCGAGGCGATCCGCGCCGTGTGGCCGTCCGAGCGGCTGCGAGTCGCCGATCGTGGCCTGCGCGAAGGTATTTTGAGCGAACTGATGGCCGATGATGGCGTCTGGCGCAACGATGGGCGTGGCAGAGCGTGAGCCCGAACCGAAGAAATAAGCAATGACCAAGAAACCGGAAAAACCAGGATCAGCCAGCATTCGTGTGCTGAAGACGCGGATCAAGAAGAAGAGCGGGCTGAAGGAATCGTCGCGCCGCTGGCTGCAGCGCCACATCAACGATCCCTATGTCCAGCGCTCCAAGGCTGACGGCTATCGCTCGCGCGCGGCCTACAAGCTGATCGAGATCGACGACAAGCATCATCTCCTGAAACCCGGCATGAAGGTGATCGATCTCGGCGCCGCCCCCGGCGGCTGGTGCCAGGTCGCCGCCGCGCGGACGAAATCGACGGCCGACAAGCCGCATGTCATCGGCATCGACTATCTGGAAATGGACGCCGTGCCAGGCGCCCCGGTGCTGCTGATGGATTTCCTCGATCCGCTGGCGCCGCAGAAGCTGGCCGAGGCGCTGGGTGGGGATCCGGACATCGTGTTGTCCGACATGGCGGCACCGACCACCGGCCACAAGCGGACCGACCATATCCGCACCATGCATCTGTGCGAGGTGGCGGCCGATTTTGCGCTGTCGGTGCTGAAGCCGGGTGGGCATTTCCTCGCCAAGACCTTCCAGGGCGGCGCCGAAAACGAGCTGCTCTCGATGCTCAAGAAGAACTTCCGCTCCGTCCATCACGTCAAGCCGCCGGCGTCGCGGGATGAATCGGTCGAGCTCTATTTGCTGGCCAAGGACTTCAAGGGGCGAGAGGCCGGTCCGCCGTCAGGCGGATCGGAACGTCCAGTGGACGTTCCGAAG
>NZ_RZPH01000764.1:0-2995 GCF_004022825.1 Mesorhizobium sp. M7A.F.Ca.CA.004.04.2.1 | reverse complement strand
GATTGACGTAGATCAGTCCCATCTGGACGGCGCCGAGATGGCCCTGGAGTTCGCGGTCGCCGGAGTAGCGCTTGTCGTCGAGCCACTTGGTTTCCGAACCCCAATCGACGTCCTGTTCGGGTTCCCAGACGTCGGCGCGGCCGCCAGCAAAACCGAAGGTCTTGAAGCCCATCGATTCCAGCGCGACGTTGCCGGTGAGGATCAGCAGGTCGGCCCAGGAGATCTTGCGGCCATATTTCTGCTTGACCGGCCACAGCAGCCGGCGCGCCTTGTCGAGATTGGCATTGTCCGGCCAGCTGTTGAGCGGAGCAAAACGCTGCTGGCCGGCCCCGGCGCCGCCACGGCCATCGCCGATGCGGTAGGTGCCGGCACTGTGCCAGGCCATGCGGATGAACAGCGGCCCATAATGGCCGAAGTCGGCCGGCCACCACTCCTGCGAATCCGTCATCACCTGGTGCAGGTCCTTGATCACCGCATCGAGATCGAGCGACTTGAATTCCTCGGCATAGTCGAACTCTTCGCCCATCGGATCCGAAAGGTTCGATTGCTGATGGAGAACGCCAAGATCGAGTTGGTTGGGCCACCAGTCACGGTTGCTCCTGCTGGAGGATCCGTGTGCAACGGGGCATTTGCCGGCGCTGGGATCATCGGTCTGTGCGTCCATGTTCTTCTCCGATCGTGGCTGTGTTGAGCTGTTCAACTGCTGCGTGAACAGGGACGTTGGATGTCCCTGGAGGCGGTCCGTTTCATGGCTGGCGCGATGACCATATGCCCGATACGCGACCGAATATGTTGGATGTCCCGTTGCCGCGGGCATGCGCCTCACCAGGCGGTCCCGGCTGCTCCTCATCTTCGTTGCGACTCCTATAGCAAAGCCGCTTCATTAATTTAAGTTGGATTTCCTGATTACAGCGATAAGATGACATTATGACAAACCTGACGCTGAAGCAGTTGCGTTATTTCGAGGCGCTGGCGCGGCACAATCATTTCGGCCGTGCCGCCGATGCCTGCGCGATCTCGCAGCCCGCGATCTCGGTGCAGATCCGGGAGTTGGAGGAAACGCTTGGCACGGAGCTTTTCCAAAGAGGCCCACGCCAGGTCCGGCTGACCAATTTCGGCGAGGAATTCGCCTTGCGCGTTCGCGACATCCTGCGCTCGGTGGATGAGCTGACAGATCTGGCCCGCGCCTCGCGCGACCGGCTGGTGGGACGGTTGCGCATCGGGGTGATCCCGACGATCGCACCCTACCTTTTGCCTGCCATCATCGGCAACCTCGCCCGCATGCATGACGGGCTCGATATCCACGTGCGCGAAACGCAGACGCAGAAGCTGATCCAGGAACTGGCCGACGGCCGGCTCGACGCGGCCATCGTCGCCTTGCCGGTATCGGAAGCGTCGCTGACGGAAATCGTGCTGTTTGCCGAGAACTTCGTGCTGGTCCGGCCCGGCGAGGATGAGGGAAAGCCGGTGCCCAACCGCGAAATGCTGCGCGAGATGCGGCTGCTCCTGCTCGAGGAAGGCCATTGTTTTCGCGACCAGGCGCTGTCGTTCTGCAACATGCATTCGGTGCGCCCAAGGGAGTTGCTGGACGGCAGCTCGCTGTCGACCCTGGTGCAGATGGTC
The DNA here is from genome assembly GCF_004022825.1 of Mesorhizobium sp. M7A.F.Ca.CA.004.04.2.1. NCBI lineage: Bacteria > Pseudomonadati > Pseudomonadota > Alphaproteobacteria > Hyphomicrobiales > Phyllobacteriaceae > Mesorhizobium > Mesorhizobium sp. M7A.F.Ca.CA.004.04.2.1. The sequence goes on along the minus strand of NZ_RZPH01000764.1, from coordinate 1,372 downwards.
GGCGCCGGCGTCGGCGTCACCTTGATCCCCGAAATGGCCGTGCCGGTGGAGACGCGCTCGGCGGCGGTCTCTATCGCCCATTTCGCCAACCCCCAACCGTCGCGGACGATCGGCATGATCTGGCGCAAGACAAGCCCGATCGCCAAACAGCTGCTGCTTATATCCGAAGTGGTTCGCCAGGCGGCCGAAGCATTGCGCGCGCAGCACGGTTCGGCATCGGTTGCGCAGCCTCCGAATCTGCCGGCAGCGGCCCAATGAAGGCAGGCTGACCTGATCGTCAGCCTGCCGCCTGGAACCGGATTTCGCCCTTGTTGAGGAAGCAGGTCTTGTTGAACAGCGACAGGTCCAGAGCGTTCGGCAACCGCACATCGCTGATATCGGGACATGGCTTCTCCGCCGGATCGTATGACCGATCGATCTGCGAGATGAAGACGAGGATCAGTCCCCTGTCGCGGGCAAAGGCCTTCAGCGTGCGAACCTGCGCCATCAGGTCCGGGTTTTCCCGCTTCTGATCGAGCAGTTGCAGATAATCGATCACCACCAGCGTGCCGCGCGGCGCCGAACCCAATGCCTTGACGATATAGGCGGCACTGATGGCGTCGGAATTATCGAATGTGAACTGGTCGTTGAACTGCACCGGGTCCGCCCCGATGGCGTGAAACCGGTCCAGCACATCCCTTTGCGTATATTCGAGCGTAAAGAACACGCCGCGATGGCCTGATTTCATGGCTTCGACCGCGAGTTCGAGGCTCATCAGCGTCTTGCCGTTTCCGGGTCGCGCACCGACCAGAACCAGGTCGCCGGGCGCAAGTTGCGCAAACAGCATGCCGGCGGGCGCCGCCTCGGCTGCCTTGGCTGCAAGCAGGCTCCAGCTGGTGAACCCTTCCTGTGCTGCAACACGGTCGAGCGCTTCGTGCAGCGCAATCTTGCCCTCGCGAGACAAAAGCCTGGCTTGACGCTTGAGATGGTAGATGGGCGCGGACAACTTCATCGCAAAACCTCCTGGTGCGAGCCGTTTTTGCAATCCCTCCTTATGCCAAGTGCTCGAACAGTCGGTTCGGTGATTGGATAGCGCCCTGCATGAACGATGCTTTCCCGGCGGAGGGAGGTGGCGTGGGCCGCGCCAGAATCAGATGATAGCTCAATCCCTGCGTATCGAAAATCGCGGACCTCCAGGGATCAGGCTCCGGACTCGCGGCTCTTCACGATAGGAATTTTTTCTTGACTTCCTGCCCTCAGCTATGGTACATATTTGTCCATGGTGCTGATTTGCGCCAATGACCCGCCGCACAGGCGGGTTTTCGTTTGATGCTCCGTCAGCCAACGCGCCGACGGCCTCCGAAGGGACCCGCCCACCCGAGTTCGTTGCCCT
>NZ_RZPH01000763.1:0-3003 GCF_004022825.1 Mesorhizobium sp. M7A.F.Ca.CA.004.04.2.1 | reverse complement strand
GTGCCTGGAAGGTGCGAGCGCCGTTGTCGCGCAGCACGCCACGGAACTCCTTCCTTACCTCGGGCGGATAAGTGCTGGCAATCTCCGACAACAGCACGCGCGCGCCGCGCCCTTGCGCAGGCCGTGCAAGGCATAGCCGAGCAGGAAGAAGTTGACCCCGAGCGAAAGGGCGAGCACCACCAGCGTCGCCGTCCATATCCGGGAACGCTTCAAAGCGAGCCCTCCTCTGCCGGATCATCCGGGACACGCCATAAGCCAGCGACGATCCCGACGCCAGCGCCAGAAGCTCCATATCGGACGGATCGTCCTGCAGCCGCGCCGCCTGGTAGCCTGCCAGCGTCGCCGCTATGAGCGCGGCAGCAGCGCAGGCGGCAAACCCGGCCCGACTCAAGAGCAGGCGCGGCAGGAAGGACGGCCGGCTCGAACCGGCTTCGATGCGGGCTAGCACCTTGCGCGCCAGCGCCTGATCGTCTCCCTCGGCCAGCGCCGCCTCGAGCACGAGACGGTCGAGCGCGGCATCCGGATCGTCATTCCGCTCCGCCGCCATCAAGGCCAGCGCCTGCTGGCGGAAAGGCGCCGGCCATGTTTCGACGGTATCGAGGTCGACTTGCCGCAGCCGGACGGTCCGACGAGGATGACGAACTCACCGGACGCGATGTCGACAGATACGTCGTGGATAACCTTCGCCTTGCCAAGGGCTCTCTCGACGCCCGATATGGTGACCGCACTCATTAGTGTTTTCCTCAGAAAGAGACCTTGTCGCCACCCTTGAGCTGCAAAATTTGCCGCGCCTCGTCAGGGGTGGCCACCGAGGCACCGAGCCCCTCAATGATCTGGCGGACCTTCTTCACCTGCTCGGCGTTGGATTTCGCCAGCTGGCCCTTGCCGATCCACAGCGAGTCCTCAAGCCCGACGCGCACATTGCCTCCAAGCGCAATCGCCTGGGTGGCGATCGGCAGTTGGCTTCGGCCCGCGCCCAGCACCGACCAGTGGTAGTCCCGCCCAAACAGGCGGTCGGCGGTGCGCTTCATATGCGCGACATCCTCCGGATGGGTGCCGATGCCGCCAAGGATACCGAACACGCTCTGGACAAAGAACGGCGCCTTGACCAGGCCGCGCTCGACGAAATGGGCGAGCGTATAGAGATGGCCGATGTCGTAACACTCGATTTCGAAACGGGTGCCGTTCTCCGCACAGGTGCGCAATATGTGCTCGATATCGCCAAAGGTGTTGCGGAAGATGCGGTCGCGCGAGCCTTCGAGATATGGAAGCTCCCAATCATGTTCGAAGGTCTTGAAGCGCTCCAGCATCGGATAGAGGCCGAAATTCATCGAGCCCATGTTGAGCGAGGCGACTTCCGGCGCAAAGGTCGCCGCCGGCTTGACCCGCTCCTCGACGCTCATCGTCGCGGCGCCGCCGGTGGTGATGTTGATCACGCAGTCCGAGCGCTGCTTGATCACCCTGAGGAAGGGCGCGAAGGCCTCGGTCGACTGGTCGGGACGGCCATCGACGGGGTTGCGCGCATGCAGATGGACGATGGCAGCGCCGGCCTCCGCCGCGCCGATCGCGGCCTCGGCGATGTCTTGTGCGCTCACCGGCAGATGCGGCGACATTGACGGCGTGTGGATCGAGCCGGTGACCGCGCAGGTGATGATGATCTTGTTCTGGTTCGCCACTTGAAACAATCCTCGTTACTGACAGTGCCTTATTTCACCGCACCCTGAGTGATGCCGGAGATGAACTGCTTCGACAGAACGATGTAGAGCAGCGTGATCGGCAACGCCGCCAGCGTCAGCCCGGTGAATAGCACGCCCCAGTCGGTGGTGAATTCGCCGACGAAGACGGTGAGGCCCTGCGGCAGCGTCTTGAGATTGTCGGAGGTGATCAGCACCAGCGGGAAGAAGAAGTCGTTCCAGATGGGCACGGCGTTCTGGATTGCGACGATGACGAGCGCCGGGCGCGCCAGCGGCAGCATGATCGATCGCATGATGCGAAATTCGCTGGCGCCGTCCATGCGCGCCGACTCTTCCAGTTCGCGCGGCAAAGTCCGGAGGAAGCCGGTCATGATGAACACCGCCGAGGGAATGCCCATGGCGACATAGACCAGCACCAGGCCGGCATAGCTGTCGACCAGCCTCAGCGAATCCAGCTGGATGAACAGCGGAATGATCGCCAGTTTCAGCGGCACGGTCATGCCGCTGAGGAAAAACATCAGCACCAGCGCGCTCAGCCTGAACTGGTAGCGGGCAATCGCATAGGCGGCCATGGTGCTGAACAGAAGGATCAGCGCCACCGCGGCCATGGTGATGCCGACGGAATTGGCGAGGTAGCGCACGAAATTGGTTTCGCTCCACACCCGCTCGGCATTGGCCAGCGAGAAGTGCGCCGGCAGGGCGAAGGGCGAGCTGAAGATCTCGGCATTGGTCTTGAAGGACGACATCACCATGACGAACAGCGGATAGATCATGATGACGGCATTGACCGCCAGCATCAGCTGGATGGCGCCGTTCTTCAACAGCTCGCCGGGTTCCCTGGTGCCGTTTGTTTCGCTCACAGTTCGATCTCACGACGGCGCAGATAGCGAAGCGCGATAGCGGTGACGCCGGCAACGATGATGAACATCATCACGGCCAGTGCGCTACCCTGGCCGAAATCCTGGATGCCGGTCGTCGTCGAGCCGAAGGCGGTGCGGTAGAAATAGAGGCCGAGCACGTCGGTGGCGCCGCCGGGCGAACCGGTAAGGCCGGCCATCACATACGGAATTTCGAACCAGTTGAAGCTGCCGATGAAGGTCAGGATGGTGACGATGGTGACGCTGGGCGCTATCAGCGGCCACACGATCTTGGTCATCAGCACATAGTCGCCGGCGCCGTCGAGACGGGCGGCCTCGATCACGTCCTTGCTGACGCGCTGCATGCCGGCCAAAAGCACCAGGGTCGGGAAGCCCAGCCAGTGCCAGACATTGGCGAACAGGACGCTGCCGAGTGCGGTGTGTTCGTTGCC
>NZ_RZPH01000762.1:0-3004 GCF_004022825.1 Mesorhizobium sp. M7A.F.Ca.CA.004.04.2.1 | reverse complement strand
GTCGGCCTTCGGGCTGGTCCTGACGCGATCTTCGGGCTTCGATTGGGCAACCGAGACCCGCTGGCCGGCCAACCCATTGTGGCCGTCATCGGCGTGGTTCAAGGCCAGCAAGGCAGCGACCGCATCGCCGGATTTGTCTGCTTCAAGCTGGCGCGTCGGGCTTTCCGGTCGCCATGTCGGCAACGGGATGTTGAACGCCACCATGTCCGGCGCGCCGCCCGCGGGACCGGCCGACTTGCCCGAGGGAATTTCAGCATCGGTTGCTGTTGGATTGGCCAGTTCGGCCCGCGCGGTGGAAGCGTTGGCTGCTGCAAGCGGCGCGAGTTGCGGGGTCGGAATGCTGGTCGTGGACCCGCTGCGCGGGGCGAAGGCTGGCAGCGGCACCGAGCCCGGCGCCATGGCCATGACGATCGCTTCAGGCGTCTTCCCCTCCGGTCCAATCGGCGATTCTTCGGCCCTATCGACGGAAGCCATCTGGATGTCGGCGCGCTGGGCATCCTGCGGCGGCACGATTGCGATGCCGGCGGGCCTGGGTTCAACGGACTTGGCCGGCTTGCGTGGCGCCGGCACCGCTTCGGCGACATCATCGGTCTCGTCCGCGCCGCGCCCACCCAGAAGCGTCGCCAGCAGGCCGCGCGCCGGCCTGCGTTGGCCGCCGTCGGCACTTGCCAGGTCGATGTTGGGCGTGCCGGCGCCCTTGCGCGACTTGTAGGCGGCAAACGCCTGCCCATAACCGGGCAGCGGTTTGCCGTCGCTCGGCACATGCAGCGTATTGCCGTTCGGGAATACCCTTGCGAGTTCCTGGCGGCTGATGCCCGGCCAATGCCGCACATTGCCGACATCCATATGTATGAAAGGCGAACCGGAGGTCGGGTAATAGCCTACGCCGCCGCCCTGCATCTTGAGGCCGATGTCGCGCAGCTTCTTCAGCGGCACATCCGGCAGGAAGAAGTCCATCGCGCGGCCAACCATGTGTTGGCTTTCCCGAGCCACGCCCTTCGAGCGGCTGCGCAGCATGGCGTTCGTCGCTGGCGACCGATAGGCGCTGACCACGTGGATATAGGCTCTCGAGCCGCTGGCGCGATAGGCCTGCCAGACAAGATCGAGCAGGCGCGGATCCATCTTCGTCGGTTCGTTGCGACGCCAGTCGCGCAGCATGAGATTGATCTTCTTCAATCCCGCCGGATCATAGCGCCCATTGCGCTTGAAGACGATTTCAGCCTTCTCGCCCGTATGGAGATGTTGAATCTTCAAAGCACGCGTCTCCGCGAACGCGCCGGTGACACACAGGCAAAGGAACGCTGCGATGATGGCAGGCAGTGTCCAAAGACGGGAAGCACGGGGGGCGTTTTGCACGTTTTCGCTCACGTTCATGCCTTGCACGTTCTTTTGTTTCGGGCGATTTCAGGTTCCCGCCCAGATGAAGAGCCTTTCAGCCCTCTTCCTGACAAGCATGGACTTGACCGACGCAGACAGGCGTCCATGCCACAACACGTCATGTTGATGAACAGCATCTTGGTTAACGAATCGTGTCGCTTCCGAGAACGCGTTTCGGCTGGAGTTGCCTGTGGCAGCCATTTTCTGGAGCAATGCACGGCTGATGAGGTCCGCCAGCACGACGGCCGCGCCGTTCCCATGTAGCCGCCTCGCCCTCGCAAATGCAGAGAACGAATGTGCGGCAACAAGGATGTTGGAAACTGGTGCTGCGAGAGAGGATTGAACTCTCGACCTCTCCCTTACCAAGGGAGTGCTCTACCACTGAGCTACCGCAGCCGCTGATGGCGGGGCTTCTGCCATATCGAACCGGCAAGCGCAAGGCCAAGCGCAACGCTTCTGTGAAAGCCTTTGCCGGATAGCTTTTAATGACATGGCAGTGCCACAATGTTGGCTATCCCTGAACAGCAAGCTGGTGGGTCGCCGGCGGGGACGGGGCGATGGACGACAAGGCAATTCCAGTGAAAAAGGATGGTCCACCGAAAAACAGCGCAACAATCCGCAAGGATCGGCTGGCCGAGCAATTGCGCGCCAATCTGCAGAAGCGCAAGGCGCAGTCACGCTCGCGGCGGACCGGCGATGCCGACGAGCGGCCGGACGGGCTCGCTGCATCGAAGGAAATACAAAAAGATTAACTCAAATCGGCCACTCTTGGCCCGGGGTGGGCGAAATCCCATTTCTTGAACCAGCGTAATTCTTGAACCAGATTGGCCAATGGTCTAGACGGGCCGCTACTCAAACGATTGAACCGGCCCTTTTTGGCCGAGAGGGACGTTCTTCCATGGATCGCATCAGAATTGTCGGGGGCAACAAGCTCTCCGGAAGCATTCCGATCTCGGGCGCGAAAAACGCGGCGCTGCCTTTGATGATCGCCTCGCTTTTGACCGACGACACGCTGACGCTGGAAAACGTGCCGCATCTGGCCGATGTCGAGCAACTGATCCGCATCCTGGGCAACCACGGCGTCGATTATTCGGTCAATGGCCGCCGCGAGAAGCAGAATGAGGGCTATTCGCGCACCATCAACTTCTCCGCCCGCAACATCGTCGACACCACAGCGCCCTACGAACTGGTGTCGAAGATGCGCGCCTCGTTCTGGGTGATCGGCCCGCTGCTGGCCCGCATGGGCGAAGCCAAAGTGTCGCTGCCGGGCGGTTGCGCCATCGGCACGCGGCCGGTCGATCTGTTCCTCGAGGGCCTGCAGGCGCTGGGCGCCGATATCGACGTCGACACCGGCTATGTCATCGCCAAGACAAGGAATGGCCGGCTTGTCGGCAACCGCTACATCTTCCCGAAAGTCTCGGTCGGCGCCACCCATGTGCTGATGATGGCCGCGGCGCTCGCCAAGGGCGAGACGGTGCTGGAAAATGCGGCTTGCGAGCCCGAGATCGTCAACCTCGCCGAGTGCCTCAACGCCATGGGCGCGAAGATTTCCGGCGCCGGCACGCCAACCATCACCATCGACGGCGTCGAATCGCTGTCGGGTGCGCGCGTGCGCGTCATCCCCGAC
>NZ_RZPH01000761.1:0-3005 GCF_004022825.1 Mesorhizobium sp. M7A.F.Ca.CA.004.04.2.1 | reverse complement strand
CTGCGCGTCGACCGCGCTGATGGCGCCGATATAGCCGCGCGGCATGTAGCCGAGCGCATCGACGCGGGCCCGCTTGCCCGGCAGGCCTTCCGCCAACGCGCGCTCGAGTGCGGCCGGCAGGTCGCTGCCCGACAGCTTGACGTTGCCGTGCGCGTCGCGCTCAAGCTGGTCCGGCGGCACCAGGCTTTCGACCAGTGCCTTGCCGTCGGCGGTGCTGACCCCTTCCGAAACGGCGACGATGCAGCGCTTGTGGCGATCGAGCGTGGCGCGGACGTCGTCGATGAAGCCGGCGGCCGAGAATGGGCGCTCGGGCACGTAGACGAGGTGCGGGCCGCTGTCGGGGTCGAGCTGCCAGGCAGCGGCAGCCGCGGTCAGGAAGCCGGCATGCCGGCCCATGACGATGCCGACATAGATGCCGGGCAGCGCACGAAAATCGAGATCGACCGACAGGAAGGCGCCGGCGACGAACTCGGCCGCCGAAATGAAGCCCGGCGTGTGGTCGTTTTCCTCGAGATCATTGTCGATGGTTTTTGGCGCATGGACGAAGGCAATTGAGCCGCCGGCGGCATCGGTCAGGATCTGCTGGGTACCCGACGTGTCGTTGCCGCCGATATAGATGAAGGCGTCGGCGCCGGCCTTCTTCAGGCCGTTGAGGATGACATCGCAATAGGCGGCGTCGGGCTTGTCGCGGGTCGAGCCGAGGGCGGCGCTCGGCGTGCCGGCAATCAGCCGCAGCCGGTCCTCGGGGATGGCGGAAAGGTCGACATAATTGCCGTCACGGATGCCGCGCACGCCATGGATTGAGCCCAGCACCTTGGCACCTGGATGCCGCTTGCGGATCTCCAGTGTCGCCCCGACAACCGTCTGGTTGATGACGGCGGTTGGGCCGCCGCCCTGCGCGATGACAAACGTTCCAGCCATGCTTGATTTCTCCCGGCGCGATGGTTTTCAAGGCACCTTGGCCTGTCTTGCCGCATCGCGCAACGGGAGTTTCGAGCGGCGCCAACACGCCGCATAAGCGTCAGACGACGACGACCGGATTTTTCTTGGAGACGCGGCTGTAGAGGTCGATGATGTCCTGGTTGATCAGGCGCACGCAGCCCGACGACATCGCCTGGCCGATGCTCCACCATTCGGGCGAGCCGTGGATGCGATAGCCGGTGTCCTTGCCGTCCTGGTAGATGTAGAGGGCACGCGCGCCGAGCGGATTGGTGAGGCCGCCGGGCTGTCCGGCTTGCCATTTCACCAGTTCAGGCTTGCGGGCAATCATCTCTGGCGGCGGCGTCCAGGTCGGCCATTCCCTGCCGTACTGGATGTTGGCGCGACCCGACCAGCGGAAGCCATCCTTGCCGATGCCGACGCCGTAGCGAATGGCGTCGCCACCCGGCTGGACGAGATAGAGCATGCGCTCCTTGAGATGGACGACGATGGTGCCGGGCGCCTCGCCTGTCGTGTCGACGACGATCTGGCGGCGGAATTCCGGCTTGACCTTCAGATATGGCACTTCCGGCACGTTGAAGCCGCCGTCGGTCAGCCCGGCATACATGACGCCGGGGCTGGTGATGTTCTTGTCGACGCTGATGCTTGGCCGGATCGGCCGCACGGAACCCGTGGTGACGTCGTCGAGCTCGAGCTCCGGCAGACCCAAGCCCGAGGTCGAGCAACCGGCGGCGCTCAGCAGCGCGAGCGCCCCTGCCCCGGACAGGATGGCGCGGCGGGAAAGATGATGATCGGTTTCGATTGCGTCGCCATTTCGCGGCGGCGTCAGACCTTGCGGCAACTCACGCATATACCCAGACCCTACGCTGTCGGCGGGAAGCACGGTCCGGCCGGATAGCGGGCATTTTCATCATTCATGGTTGATAAAGCGTGAAGACATTGCACAGCCTGCATTTGCGCATGGCCTTGACGATGTCCGACCTTCTTGCCTGGGCTTGAACGAAGGCTGCTGCACAAAGAGACCTCGGTCGGGCCGGCGTTTCCTACTCCTCAAACCATCAGCGAGGGGCCTCCATGTGCAAGATCTTAAAAACCGACATCAAGCTTTTTGCCGCTGCCATTGTCGCGGCGGCAACCGTTCTCGGTGCCAATGTCAGCCTGGCCGATATCGTGAGCACGCTGAGCGGCGCGAACTGACACCGATCTGCCGCTGGCGCAGTCAGGGAAATCGCCTCTTTACATTCTCCTGGGCCTAAGGATTTATCCTCTTCTTTAAGCTCAAGGGAGACGAGCATGTCCTTCGAAAACTGGGCCGCCTTCGCCGCCGCGTCGACGATCCTCCTCATCATTCCGGGTCCGACCATCCTTCTCGTCGTGTCCTACGCGCTGGGCCAGGGCTGGCGTACCGCTCTGCCGATGGCAATCGGCGTGGCGCTGGGCGACTTCACCGCGATGACCTTGTCGATGCTGGGTATCGGCGCGCTGCTGGCAGCTTCGGCTGGTGTCTTCACCATCCTGAAGCTGATCGGCGCCGGCTATCTGATCTATCTCGGCGTGAAACTGTTTCGCGCCGGCGGCGCGCTGAAAGCCGAACCGCGCACCGACGCGGTCTCCTCGGCCAAGATGATGGCGCACGCCTGGCTGGTCACCGCGCTCAACCCGAAAAGCATCACCTTCTTCGTCGCCTTTCTGCCGCAGTTCCTCGACCGGCACGCCGATTTCTGGACGCAGATGCTGATCTTCGAGACGACCTTCCTGGCGCTCGCCTTCGCCAATGCCTTTGGCTATGCGCTGATCGCCTCACGCGCACGCAACGTGGTGCGCAATCCCAAGGCGATCCGCATCTTCAACCGCACCGGCGGCACGCTGCTGGTCGGCGCCGGCATCGCCACGGTGGCGATGCGCTCCAGCAATTAGGCTCTCTGTCTGACCATGACCCCGAAACTGTTTTTCGGGATCATGGCCAGCCTTACCATTTGACGCTGAACCCCAGATTGCCTTCGAGGATCCGACGCTCGTCGCCGCCGAGATTGGTGGTGTAGTCGCCGGTGGCGAAGATGCTGACC
>NZ_RZPH01000075.1:8831-11284 GCF_004022825.1 Mesorhizobium sp. M7A.F.Ca.CA.004.04.2.1 | reverse complement strand
CCGCGGCTTATGGGCTGTCGCGTTTCGGCTCCGGCCAGAACCTGCCGCTGGCGCTGATCCAGCTCAGGATCTTTCCGCCGATGGCGGTCATGATCCCGGTGATGATCATGTGGGCTTTCCTCAACTTCACCGACAGCTGGTGGGGCCTGGCGCTGATCTACGGCATCGTCACCTTGCCGTTCGCCTTCTGGCTGATGAAGACCTTCTTCGACGACATGCCGCGCGAGATCGAGGAGGCAGCGCTTGTCGAAGGCTGTTCGCGGCTGCGCGTCTTCACCCGCATCACGCTGCCGATGATGCGCGCGCCGCTCGCCAGTGCCGCGCTCTTCGTCTTCATCCTCAACTGGTCAGACTATCTGATCGCGCTGCTTCTGACGACGCGCGAATGGGTGACCATCCCGGTCTACATGGCCTCGCTATCCTCCTCGATGACCGGGCAGCTCTATGGCGCCAAGGCGGCGCTTGGCCTGATCGCGGCCGTGCCGCCGGTCATCATGGGCATCGCCATCCAACGCCATCTGGTGCGCGGGTTGACGTTCGGGGCGCTCAAGCAATGAGCGCGGTGACTGCCATGACGTCCAAGGATGAGATGACAGCCGTCGGAGCAAAGCCGGTTTCGCGCGATGAGGGCGCAAGGCTGGGTTTTCGCCTGACATTGCCTGCGCAGATCCTGGTGCTGTTCATCTCGGCCTTCCCGCTGTTGATGCAGCTCTACATCAGCGTCACTGACTGGTCGCCGCTGTCGGGCACCGGCTGGTGGAACGCCTGGTCGATGTGGAACAGCTTTGCCAACTACACCGATCTCGCCGCCGACGCGCGCTTCTGGAGCGCGCTGAAGCGTACGGCCATCGTCATGATCGTCTGCGTGCCGGCGGAATTCCTGCTTGGGCTGGCGCTGGCGACGCTGTTTGCCGACGATTTCCCGGGCAAGCGCGCCTTCTATTCGATCCTGCTGATGCCGATGATGGTGGTGCCGGCGGTGGCCGGCTACATGTTCTTCATGCTGTTCCAGTCGAGAGGGCCGGTGAACGACATCTTGTCGGCGCTCACCGGATCTCCCGTCACCATCGCCTGGCTGTCGGATCCGACTCTGGCGCTGATCGCGGTGATGGTCGCCGACATCTGGCAGTGGACGCCGCTGATGTTCCTCATCCTGCTTGCCGGTCTGGTCGGCGTGCCGGAGGATCAGATCAAGGCGGCGACGCTGCTCGGCGCCAATCCCTGGCAGCGCTTCGTCACCATCGTGCTGCCGAAGATGAAGACGATCATCATCATCGCGCTGGCGATCCGGGTGATCGAGAACTTCAAGATCTTCGACACGCTCTACATCATGACCGGCGGCGGTCCAGGCGTCGCCACCGAAACCATCTCGGTCTACATCTACAAGCTCACCACTCAGGATTTGATCTGGGGCTATGTGGCGGCGATCGCGCTGGCCATTCTGGTCGTGCTGTCGATCGTCGCGGTGTTTGCCATGAAGCGCATGGCGCGGGCACGCGAGGTAACGGCATGAGCGCGATCCACTTGCAGAACCTGGTCAAGAAATTCGGCGACTTTACCGCGCTCAAGACCATGGACCTGGCAATATCAGACGGCGAGTTCATGGCGCTGCTCGGCCCGTCGGGCTGCGGCAAGTCGACGACGATGAACATGATCGCCGGCATGGAAGAGCCGACCGGCGGCAAGATCCTGTTTGGCGAGCGCGACATGGCCGGCGTGCCGATGGGCCGGCGCGGCGTCGGCTTCGTCTTCCAGAACTACGCCATCTTCACGCATATGACGGTGCGCCAGAACCTTGCCTATGGACCAAAAATGCGAGGGGCTGCCAAAGCCGAGATCGACCGCCGTGTCGGCGCTATCGCTGAGATGCTGCAGCTGACGCCGCTGCTCGACCGCAAGGCCGACAGGCTGTCGGTCAACATCTTGCAGCGGGTGGCGATCGGCCGCTCGGCGATCATGGAGCCGGCGATCTTCCTGCTCGACGAGCCGCTGTCCAATGTCGACGCCGCTTTCCGGGCCGTCATGCGCACCGAACTGAAGCAGCTGCAGCGGCAGTTCCGCCAGACCATGGTCTATGTCACCCACGATCAGCTTGAGGCGATGACCATGGCCGACCGCATCGCGGTCATGGATCATGGCGTGCTGCAGCAGGTCGGCACGCCGCTCGAGGTCTACAACGATCCGGCCAATGTCTTCGTCGCCCGCTTTATCGGTGCGCCGGGCATGAACCTGCTCAAAGGCAGGCCAGCGGAGAGCGACCGCGGACTGGTCGTCGATCTCGGACCGCTGGGCGTCACGCCGCCGCTGCCGGGCGAACTCGCAGCGGCCATGCGTGGTGCGCGCGGCGAGGTGCTTTACGGATTCCGGCCTGAACAGGCGACGTTGGTGCAGAATGGGCAGGGCCTCGCAATGCCGGTGACCTTTGTCGAACGGATCGGTGCGCGCACCATCGT
>NZ_RZPH01000075.1:0-8821 GCF_004022825.1 Mesorhizobium sp. M7A.F.Ca.CA.004.04.2.1 | reverse complement strand
CCATCGTTCATCTCGGCCAGGGCGAGGCGGCTGTGAAAACGGTGTTCGACAATGATGTCGGACTGACTATCGGCGACACCGCTGTCATCGCCCCCACTACGTCGTCGGTGCGCGTCTTCGACGCTGCCACCGGCCGCGCCATGAGGGTGGGAGGCTGAGATGTTGGTCCGGCAAATTTTCGCAAGTTGGCGCCGCCCCTCACCCTTACCCTCTCCCCGTGTAGAGACGGGGAGAGGGGGGCGTCATCGTTGGAGCTTCTCCCTTCTCCCCGTCCCTATACGGGGAGAAGGTGCCGGCAGGCGGATGAGGGGCGGCGCCGGCGTTCGCTACCTGTCACTGATCCGTGGAGCGACCTGAGCCATGGCCGATATCGTCTTTCGCAACGTGACCAAACGCTACGGCAACACACTTGCCGTCGACGACGCCTCGTTCACCGTCAACGACAATGAGTTCTTCTGCTTCTTCGGACCGCCGCTGTCGGGCAAGTCGACGATCCTGCGCCTGGTGCTCGGGCTGGAGACACCTGACACCGGCGAAATCCTGATCGGAGGCAGGCCGGTCAACGCGATGTCGCCGGCCGAGCGCAACGTGGCGATGGTGTTCCAGAACCTGGCGCTGTTTCCGCATATGAGCGCGCTCGAAAATGTCCGCTTTCCCCTTGTCGAACGCCGGGTCGCCGAGACCGAGATCAAGCGGCGGGTCACCGACGTCGCGGCGAAGCTGCATATCGGCCATATCCTGCACAAGCCGCCGGGACAGCTTTCGGGCGGGGAGCGGCAGCGCGTGGCGATCGCGCGGGCTCTGGTGCGCGATCCCAATGCCTATCTGATGGACGATCCGATCTCGGCGCTCGACGCCAGGCTGCGCGAGGAAACGCGCGTCGAGCTGAAGCGCATCCAGCGCGAACTCGGCAAGACGCTGATCTACGTCACGCATGACCAGGAAGAGGCGATGTCGGTCGCCGATCGCATCGCCATCCTGGAGGACGGCAAGATCAGGCAGATCGGTACGCCGGCAGAGATCTACGACCGCCCGGCCAGCACCTATGTGGCAAGGCTGCTTGGTTCGCCGATGATGAACATCCTCAGATCGGCGCGCGGCGAGGGCGGTGTCGAAGCGGCTGAAGGCACGATTCGCATCGACGACAAGACAGCGCCCGCCGACGCCGTGGAGATCGGGCTGAGGCCGGAAGACATCAAGGTTAGACCGTGGGCGGACGGGGGCCCGGGCCGCCCGGCGCGAGTGTTCGAGGTCGAGCCGCTTGGCGGCTACACCGTGGTGACGCTCGCTGCCGGGCAGGCGCGGCTGAAGGCATTGCTGCGCGGTCAGCCCGACATCCGGCCGGATGCCATGGTGGCGATATCCTGCGAGCCGGCCAGAGTGCATTATTTCGAACAGAGCGGCGGAGCGTTGGCACGATGACAGCCGCAAGGAATGAGTTTCGGGAGGAAGAGATGGCAAACAAGGGCTTCGAGCCGGACGTGAAGGTCCGCACGAAGGAATACAAGATCGGCTGCGTCGGCGCAGGCATGATCATGGCCGAGTGCCATCTGGCCGCCTACAAGGAAGCTGGGTTCCCGGTGGTGGCAATCGCCTCGCGCACCAGGACCAGCGCCGAGAAGGTGGCGACGCGCTGGGGCATTCCGACCGTCCACGACACACCGGAAAAACTGATCGAGGACGAAAATGTCGAGATCATCGACCTTGCTTTCCCGCCCGACCTGCAGCCGGCGCTGATCCGTCACGCGCTGAAGCAGAAGCACATCAAGGCGATCCTGGCGCAGAAGCCGTTGGCCTTGTCGGTCGAGGAAGCGGTCAAGCTGCGTGACGAGGCGGCCAAGGCCGGCAAGATCCTCTCGGTCAACCAGAACATGCGCTACGACCAGTCGATGCGCGTCTTGAAGCAGATCATCGACAGCGGCGCGCTGGGCGACATCGTCTTCGCGCAGATCGACATGCACGCCATCCCGCACTGGCAGAGCTTCCTCGAGGATTATGACCGGCTGACGCTCGCCAATATGAGCGTGCATCATCTCGACGTGCTGCGCTTTCTGTTCGGCGATCCCGACGAGATCACCACGCTGACACGCAAGGATCCGCGCACGACATTCGACCATTCCGACGGCATCACCGTGTCGACGCTGCGCTTCCCGTCCGGTGTGCTTGCCGTGTCGCTGGAGGATGTCTGGTCCGGTCCGCGTCAGGATGGCTACAAGGACGACCAGCACATCAACTGGCGCGTCGACGGCAGCAAGGGGGTCGCGAAGGGCACCATTGGCTGGCCGACGGGCGCTGCCTCGACGCTGACCTATGCCTCGACCGAGACGACCGGAGGCGAGTGGGTCAGTCCGAGCTGGGACACGATGTGGTTCCCGCATGCCTTTATCGGGGTGATGGAGCAGCTCCAGCACGCGGTGAAGACCGGCACACCGCCGGCGCTGTCGGTCGCCGACAACGTCAAGACCATGGCGCTGGTCGAGGCGGGTTATCGCTCGATCGACGAGGGCCGCACGGTCAAGCTTTCCGAAATCGCTACCTGATCACCGCAACTGAAACACCAGACAACTGAATCGCTTACAGGGAGGAATTCACACTATGATGCAGGCAGGTATTTTCACGGGCTATTTCCCGTACGGCCTCGAAGAGTCGGCGAAGAAGATCCGTGGCCACGGTTTCAACACCGTGCAGCTCGACCTTCATTTCAAGGATATCGACCTGTCGGCCGGCCAGATCACCAAGGATAAGGCCAAGAAGGTTCGCGACACGTTCCGTGCCCACGACCTGCCGATCTGCTGCATCTCGGGCTACACCAATGTCATTCATCCCGACCTCGCGCACCGCAAGGCGAATGTCGATCGGCTGAAGGAAATCATCCGCAACGCCCGCCAGCTCGGCAGTCCTTACGTGATCTCGGAGACCGGTACCTACAACACCGAGAGCGAGTGGATGAGCGATCCCAAGAACAAGTCCGAAGAGGGTTTTGAGATGTGCCGCAAGGCGATCTCCGAACTGGCGCAGGAAGCCTATGACCACGGCTCAATGTTCCTGCTCGAAACCTACGTCAACAATGTCGTCGGCTCGGTCGAGGAAACGGTGAGGATGTTCGCGCAGGTCGACCATCCGGGCCTCGGCCTGCTGATGGATCCGACCAACTACTTCGAAAGCCACAACATCGACCAGATGGACAAGGTGCTGAACCAGGTGTTCGACACGTTGGCCGACAAGGTCAAGATCGCGCATGCCAAGGATGTCGCACGAGCCGGCGACGACAAGAGCGAGAAGCATGCGGACATCGGCGATGACGACGCGCTGGCCTCGCACACCTTCCGCGGCGTTGGCGAGATGGTCCTCAACGCGCCGGGCACCGGCTCGCTGAACTACGACCTCTATCTGCAGCGCCTGTCGCAGAAGAACCCGAACATCCCGGTGATCATCGAACACCTTTCGGAAGACGACGTGCCGAGGGCCAAGAAATTTCTCGACGACAAGTTCCGCGCCAACGGTCTCTGACCAGCTGTGCGTCGCCCTTTGCCGGCGGTGCATCCGGCTTGGAAGCAACAACAAGGGAGGAATTGCAGTGTTGAAATTCGGATTGAAACTGGCAGCGGCCGCGACTGTGTTCGCGGGCATCGCATTTGCCTCGCCGGCAATGGCGCAGGATGGCCAGAAGACGTTCTATCTGCTGTCGCATGGCGGTCCGTCGGATGCGGTCTGGCTGGACTGGAATGCCGGCGCGACCAAAGCCTGCGACCAGCTCAAGGTGACCTGCAAGATCTCCTTCAGCGGCGGCGACATGGCGGCGCAGAAGGAGGCCTTCAATTCCGCGCTTGCGGCCAAGCCCGACGGCATCGCCACCACCTCGGCCCAGCCGGGCCTGTGGACCGAGGAAGTGAAGGCTGCCAAGGCGGCCGGGATCCCGATCGTGTTCTTCAACACAGACGATCCGGCGACCGGACGGCAGGCCTATGTCGGCGCCGATCTCAAGGAGGCGGGGGTCATCTGGGCCAAGTATCTTGTCGACCACAAGATGGTGAAGCAGGGCGACAAGGTGTTCCTGCCGGTGGAAGTGCCTGGCGCCAGCTATCAGCAGCTGGAGACCGAAGGCATCGCCAGCGTCTTCGATCCGTTGGGGATCAAATATGATGTGGTCGATTGCGGCACCGACCCGGCCGGCATCATTGCCAAGATGACCGACTATATGGTGGCCAACAATCCGCCGGCGATCATCGCGCTCGGCGATTCCGTCGCGGCCAGCGTCAAGCGGGTGTTCGACGGCGCCGGTGTGCCGGCCGGCAAGATCCCGGTCGTCGGCTGGGGCAATTCGAAGGAAACCGCGGAAGCCGTGAAGTCCGGCTTCGTCAACGCGGCCGCCTGGCAGTTTCCGTCTGCGCAAGGCTTCATGCCGGTGGCGCTGCTCGGGCTCGCCGCGTCGGGCGAACCGATCGGCTACGACATCCATACTTTCAGCCTCTACGACGCCTCGAGCGTCGAACCGATCCTGAAACTCTACGACACGAAGTGAAAACCGGTGCCCGCGGCGCAGGCCGCGGGCACCATTTCAAAGCATGGTTCAAGCAGTCATGATGATCGCCGCAGAAGACGAAATGCCTGTCGGGAAACGTAGATCGAGCCTTATGCGCTCGCCGCAATTCTCCTCGCTCGTCATCCTCATTGTCCTGCTCGCGGTGTTCGCCATCGCCGATGCCAATTTCCTGTCGCCGCTCAACATCTCCAACATGATGGCGTTCCTCCCCGAGCTCGGCATTATCGCGCTCGGCATGACGCTGCTTCTGACGGCGGGCGAATTCGACCTGTCGGTTGGTGCCGTGTTCGGGCTGGCGCCGGTCGTCGTCATGCTTCTGGTGCAGAACGGAGGCGTCGATATCGGCATCGCGCTTCTGGCCGGGCTTCTGCTGTGCATCGCCATCGGCGCCATCAACGGGCTGATCGTCACCAAGATCGGCATTTCGTCCTTCCTGGTCACGCTGTCCATGCTGCTCGTGGTGCGCGGGGCGGCGCTCTACATCACGCAGGGCTTTCCGCTGAAATCCTGGGACCAGCCAGGCTTTTTCGTCACGCTGCTGGCCGGCAGCTTCAATGTCGGGTCGTTCCGGTTCTACACCTCGCTGTGGTGGTTCATCGGTCTCTCGCTGCTGGCGATCTACGTGCTGCGCTATGCCAAGCTCGGCAACTGGATCAGCGCCATCGGCTCCAACCGGAACGCGGCGGTGGCGCGCGGCGTGCCGGCGGACGCCGTCAAGGTGTGGCTGTTCATCCTGACTTCGGTCCTTGCGGGACTGGCCGGCATGATCAGCGCCTTCCGCATCTCGGCCGCCTCACCGGTGGCCGGCACCGGCTATGAGCTCGAAGTGATCGCCATGGTGGTGGTCGGCGGCACGGCGCTGACCGGCGGACGCGGCACGATCCTCGGCACCATCGTCGGCGCGCTGATGCTGCGCGCGATCCGCAACGGCATCGTGCTGATCGGCGTGCCGGGCCTCGCCTACAACATCTTCGTCGGCCTCATCATCCTCGCCATGCTCATCCTGCACGCTTTGCTGCAGAAGAACGCCGCAAGGGGCTGACGATGGAAGTTCTCCGGCTGCAGAATCTGCAAAAATCCTTCGGCAGCGTTCGGGCGCTGAAGAATGCGTCCTTTGCTCTCAAGGAGGGTGAGGTGGTGGCCTTGCTCGGAGACAATGGCGCCGGCAAATCGACGCTGATCAAGGCGATTTCCGGTGTGTTTCCGATCGACCGTGGCGACATCTATGTGCGCGGCGAGAAGGTCTCGATCCGCTCGACGCGCGATGCCATGGACCTCGGCATCGAGACCATCCACCAGGATACGTCTCTGGCGCCGGATCTCAGCATTGCGCGCAATCTTTTCCTTGGGCGCGAACCGGTCAAGCTGAAATGGCTGGGCGTGTTCGCGCCGCTCGATTTCGCCAAATTGCGCGATGCGGCGTCGGCGCTGTTGAAGCGCGTCGGCATCTCGAAAAAACTCGACGCCGATGCGCTGGTCTCGACGCTGTCGGGTGGCGAGCGGCAGTCGATTGCGATTTCTCGCGCCATGCAGTTCGCCGCCAAGGTCATCATCCTCGACGAACCAACCAACAATCTCGGCGTCGAGGAAACCCATGGCGTGCTGCGCTTCGTCAAGGAGGTGCGTGACGCCGGCCATTCGGTGCTCTTGATCACCCACAACATCCATCACGTGTTCCAGGTCGCCGACCGCATCATCGTCATGCGCCGCGGCGAGATCGTCGCCGAGCAGACGGTTGCCGATACCGATCTTCTGACCGTGGAAAGCATCATCACCGGCGCCGACATGTCGGCCCTGCTGAAAGAGACGAGAGCGAAGTGAAGAAGTTGGCCGTCACATGGTAGAACTCTACGGCAAGACGCTTTCGCGCCGGCAGGTATCGGAACGTTCGGGCATGCTGTCGCAATTTGCCGGCGTGCGGCTGATGACGCTTGGCGACGGCGTGGAACGCGGCATCCGCATGCTCGAGTTCCGCACCGACTCGGGCCTGCGTTTCACGGCGCTGGTCGACCGGGCGCTCGACATCGCCGATTGCGACTTCAAGGGCCAGGCGATCGGCTGGCATTCGCCGAGCGGCTTTCGCAACCCCGGCCTACACGATTATGAGGGGGAAGGGGGCCTCGCCTGGGCGCGCTCGTTTTCAGGCCTGCTTGTCACCTGCGGCCTCGACCACATATTGGGCCGCGAAGCGGTGCCTGCCGATAGCTACAACTACCCGGGCAAGAAGACCGTGATCCATTCGCTGCACGGCCGTGTCGGCACCATTCCGGCACGGTTGACCGGTTATGGCGAGGCCTGGGATGGCGACCGCTGCGTGCTTTGGGCCGAAGGCATCGTTCAGCAATCGGCGGTGTTCGGCGAGGATTTGCATCTGATCCGGCGTATCGAGGCCGATGTCGGCGGCAACGAGATCCGGCTGTCGGACCGCGTCGTCAACCATGGCTTCAATCGCACGCCGCACATGTATTTTTACCACGTCAATGTCAGCCACCCCTTGCTCGACGAGGGTTCGCGCTATCTGGCGCCGATCCGCGACGTCGTCTGGGCTGGCCATGCAGGCGAACGCTACGAGGCGCAGAAGGTCGGCTACCGCACCGTGCCGGCGCCGCGACTGGGCTTCAGCGAGCAGGTCTGGCAGCATGAGATGGCGGCCGACGCCAATGGCGAGGTGCCGGTGGCGGTGGTCAACGACGGCATAGGGCTTGGCCTGGAAGTGATCACGCGCAAGGATCAGCTGCCTTGCGCCTACCAATGGCAGAATTTCCAGGCAGGGCAGTATGCGCTGGGCATAGAACCCTCGACACACCATGTCTTGGGCAATCTCGCGGCGCGCGAGCGAGGCGAGATGATCTGGCTGGAGCATGGCGAAGGCCGTTCTTATGACGCGGTGTTCCGGGTGCTCGACGGCGCCGGCGCGATCGCCGCGGCCGAAGCAAAGATCGCGTCGATCGCCAGGCAGCCGCAACAGGATTATCCTGTGCCGTCGGGCAATTTTCCGGGATTGGCGGACAGGGCATGATGCGAAACGAATGCTCCGGCTGGCGGGCCGGAAATCGGAGGTCGATGTGATGGAGAAAAAGCGCGACTACAGCCTGGTCGGGGAAAGCACGCGCATCGCGATCGAGACCGGGCTGGCCTCGGCCGAGTGGTATCACACCGATGTGCCGCGCAAGGCGATGAAAGAGCTGATGCAACGCTCGGACGGGCCGGCGATCCGCGACACGATCATCTGGATCGTTGCCATATTGGGTTCCGCCGCCGGCATCGCCTGGTTCTGGGGCACGTGGTGGATGGTGCCGTTCCTGCTCGTCTATGGCGTGCTCTATGGCTCGTCCAGCGACTCGCGCTGGCACGAGTGCGGCCACGGCACCGCCTTCCGCACGCGCTGGATGAACGATGCCGTCTACCAGATCGCCAGTTTCATGCTGATGCGCAACCCGGTGACCTGGCGCTGGAGCCATGCCCGCCATCACACCGACACGATCATCGTCGGCCGCGACGCCGAGATCGCGGTGATGCGTCCGCCGGACCTGCTGCGTGCCGCACTCGCCTTCACCGGCATTCTCGATTTCCGCTATTCGCTGCCGACGCTGGTGCGCAATGCGTTCGGCAGCATCTCGCCCGACGAGAAAAGCTTTATTCCCGAGATGGAGCTTCACAAGGTGGTCACAGCCGCGCGCTGGCATGTCGCCATCTATGTCGCGGCGATCGCGCTGGCGTTCTATCTGTGGTCGTTCCTGCCGCTGGTGCTTATCGGCCTGCCGCGCCTCTACGGCAGCTGGCACATGGTGCTGACCGGCCTGCTGCAGCATATCGGCCTGGCCGATAATGTCACCGACCACCGGCTGAACACGCGCACCGTCTACATGAACCCGATCAGCCGCTTCATCTACTGGAACATGAACTACCATGTCGAACATCACATGTTCCCGATGGTGCCGTATCACGCGCTGCCGAGGCTGCATGAATTGATCAAGCACGATCTGCCCGAGCCGAACCCTTCGATGTGGCATGCCTATCGCGAGGTCTGGCCGGTGCTGCTGAAGCAGCTTCAGTACGAGGACTATTTCCTCAAGCGCGAGCTGCCGCCGACGGCGCGGCCGTATCGGGACGAGTTCCATGCGCTGACCGTTCCGGCAGCGGCGGAATAGGGGAGAGGCAGATGGCCGACTGGGTTGAAGCGTGTGGCGTCGACGATGTCGAGGAAGAGGATGTCATCCGCTTCGATCATGGCGGGCGTACCTTCGCCATCTATCGCAGTCCCGATGACGAGTATTT
>NZ_RZPH01000760.1:0-3010 GCF_004022825.1 Mesorhizobium sp. M7A.F.Ca.CA.004.04.2.1 | reverse complement strand
GCATCAAGGGCGGAGCGCAGATGTTCGACATGAAAGCCGACATGGGCGGAGCGGCGGCTGTGGTCGGCCTGCTGATCGCGCTCGCCCGGCAAGGCAGCCCGGTACACGTTGTCGGTGTTCTCGGCATCGCCGAGAACATGCCATCGGGCACCGCGCTCAAACCGCGCGACATCATCACCACGGCCTCGGGACAGACAGTGGAAGTGTTCGACACGGATGCGGAGGGACGCCTGCTTCTGGCCGACTGCCTCTACTATGCAGCCACGCGCTTCAACCCTTCGGTGATCGTCGATCTGGCGACGCTGACCTATTCGGTGACGCGTGGCCTGGGGTCGATATTCGCAGGCCTATTCAGCACCGACGATGCCATCGCTTCACAGATGATCGCGGCCGGAGAAACGGTCGGCGAGCGGTTCTGGCGGCTGCCGCTCGACCGGGCCTATGATGAGGGTCTGCAATCGCCGTTCGCGGACCTCAGGCATCATGCCAAGGACATGGAAGACGGCGACGCTCCCTATGCGGCGGCCTTCCTGCGTCACTTCACGGAAGACCGCCCCTGGGTGCATCTCGACATCGCCAGCAAGGAACTGACCGACACCGATCGGCCTCTGGGCAGGCAAGGCGCCACGGCATTTGGCGTGCAGATGCTGGAAGAGTGGGTGCAGGTCACCCGCAACATGAGTTAGGGCGCCTGCCGTCACGGACAAATACAAGATGCCTTCAACCGCACTGGGAACTGGGATGTCATCTGAGATCATAGGCATGGAAGGACGGGCCGCTTTCGACGCCTACGAGACCTGGTATCGGGTCAGTGGCGAACTCGGTGGCGAAAAGGCGCCTGTGGTGATCCTGCATGGCGGCCCAGGCGTCGCTCACAACTATGTCGATGCCTACAAGCTTCTTGCGCGAAGGGATCGCGCCGTCATCCACTACGACCAGTTGGGCTGCGGCAATTCCACCTTGCTGCCTGAGAAAGGCGCCGATTTCTGGACACCTGGGCTGTTCATCGACGAGCTTGAAAACCTGGTCGACCATCTCGGCATTCGGACGGGCTTCCACGTCCTCGGCCAGAGCTGGGGCGGCATGCTGGGCGCCGAATATGCCGTGACGCGGCCGCAGGGCCTGAAGTCGCTGACCATCGCCAACTCGCCGGCTTCCATGAAACTGTGGGTCGAAGAGGCCAACCGGTTGCGTGCCGACCTACCCGCGGATGTGCAGGAGACACTGACCCGGCACGAGCAGGCCGGCACGACGGGCGATGCGGCGTACCAGGCGGCGACGATGGTGTTCTACGAGCGGCATGTCTGCCGGGTCGTGCCTTTCCCGTCCGAAGTCACGGAAAGTTTCGCCCAGGTCGTGCGCAATCCGACCGTCTATAATCTGATGAATGGGCCAAACGAATTCCATGTCATCGGAACGCTGAAGAATTGGAGCATCGTCGACCGTCTGCCGGCCATCGATGTTCCTACTCTGATCATCTCCGGACGTCACGACGAGGCCACGCCCGCGACCGTGCAGCCCTACAAGGACGGCATCAAGGGGTCTCGCTGGGAGATATTCGAGCATTCCAGCCACATGCCGCATGTCGAAGAGCAAGATGCGTGCATGCGGGTGGTGGGAGACTTCCTGGACCACAACGACAATTGAAGAAAAGGGGAATGAAGACATGAAGAAACTGCTTCTGGCGGCAACAGCCGCGGCATTGCTGGCCGGTACATGGCTGGCCCCGGCACAGGCCGAATATCTCAAGGAGCACCGAGGCGGCACCATCCGCCTGCTGGCCCGCTCCGCGGCCGGAACGCTCGATCCGCACATCAATTACACGGACCAGGGCTGGCAGATGT
Organism: Mesorhizobium sp. M7A.F.Ca.CA.004.04.2.1; assembly: GCF_004022825.1. Classification (NCBI taxonomy): domain Bacteria; kingdom Pseudomonadati; phylum Pseudomonadota; class Alphaproteobacteria; order Hyphomicrobiales; family Phyllobacteriaceae; genus Mesorhizobium; species Mesorhizobium sp. M7A.F.Ca.CA.004.04.2.1. Next base: position 1,166 of record NZ_RZPH01000760.1, on the reverse strand, counting down.
ACCAGCCGATCTATGACGGCCTGGTAGCCTTCCGCAAGGCCGAGGGTATGGACGGCTTCACCATCGTTCCCGATCTGGCCGAGGCGTTGCCGCAGGTCAGCAATGACGGCAAGACCTTCACCTTCAAGCTGCGCAAGGGCATCAAGTTCTCCAGTGGCCAGGATCTTGGCGTGAAGGACGTCGTCGCTTCTTTCCAGCGCATCTTCAAGGTTTCCGGACCCACCTCCGGCACGTTCTATGCCGGCATCGTCGGTGCCGACAAATGCCTGGCCGACACCAAGAGCTGCACGCTGGAAGGCGGCGTTGTCGGCGACGAAGCGGCCGGCACCATCACCATCAACATCACCAAGCCGGATGCCGAGCTGCTCTACAAGCTCGCCTTGCCGCATGCCGTGGTCCTGCCGGCGGACACGCCCGCCGAAGACATGGGCTCCAAGCCCATTCCCAGCACCGGCGCGTACATGATCTCCGCCTTCGACCCGAACAAGGGCATGACGGTTTCCCGCAACCCAAATTTCAAGCAGTGGAGCGAAGAAGCCCAGCCGGACGGCTATCCGGATGTCGTCCAATATGATTTCGGCCTGTCCGAAGAGGCAGCCGTCACCGCGATCCAGAACGGCGAAGCGGACTGGATGTTCGACGCTCTGCCCAGCGATCGCCTGGGCGAACTGGGCAGCAAGTCCATGGACCAGCTGCACATCTCACCGCTTTCGGCTTGGTGGTACGCGCCGCTGAACAACCGTCTCGCACCCTTCGACAATGAAAAAGCCCGCCAGGCCGTTGCCTATGCGATCGATCGCAACACGCTGGTCAAGCTGTTCGGCGGAAAGGTGCTGGCCTCGCCGGTCTGTCAGGTCCTGCCCCCGGACTTCCCCGGCCATGAAGACTATTGCCCCTTCACCAAGAATCCGGGCGCCAAATGGTCGGCCCCTGACCTCGACAAGGCAAAGCAGTTCGTCGAGGACTCCGGCACCAAGGGTCAGAAGGTGACCATCATCGTCGAGGACACCGCCATTTCGCGGTCCATCGGCGTCTATCTGCAGAGCGTGCTGACCAGCATCGGCTATGTCGCCGACGTCAAGCCGATCTCGTCGAACATCCAGTTCACCTACATCCAGAACACCAACAACAAGGTGCAGATGTCCGTCACCCAGTGGTACAAGGAC
>NZ_RZPH01000759.1:0-3020 GCF_004022825.1 Mesorhizobium sp. M7A.F.Ca.CA.004.04.2.1 | reverse complement strand
AACAAGCCAAAAAAGCCCCGCCGCAAGAGGGCTGCCGCGACGAACTAGGTCTCGGCAGTTGCATGAGGCGTGCGTCGCGGCGCACGCTTCTCAGGCGTCCGACCACTCCGACAGCGCCGCGATCACGCTTTTCAGCTCCGCCCAGCGGCGGATCACCGTCTCGGCGCCGGCCTCGGTGAGCGCGTCGGCATGGCCGGGATAGCTGTGGGCGGCTCCGGTGAAGCCGATCACCCGCATGCCCGCCGCCCTTGCGCCGTGGACGCCGTGCACGGAATCCTCGATGACGAAAGTGTTTGCCGGGTTGGCGTTGAGTTTCTCCGCCGCGAACAGGAACACGTCCGGCGCCGGTTTCGTTTTCCCGGTCGGTGTTTCCATCGCCGAAAAAATCCGGTCGGCGAAAAACGGCAAAAGATGCACCTTCTCCAGCATGAATTCGATCCGCTCGGAGCGTGAATTCGAGCAGACGCAGCGCGGCACGGTTACCGCGGCAACGGCCTCGCGCGCGCCATCGATGGCGCGGACGTCGCTGCGCAGTTTGCGGTCGACCAATTGTTCCTCCCTGTCGATCAGAGAGGCCTGGAAGGGGATGCGGGACTTTTCCTCGACCCGCAGCATGATGTCCTTGAAGGTCAGGCCGGCATAGCTCTCCGAAATCTCCTCAGCCGATATCTCGTATCCTGCCAAGGTCAAAAGCTCGGCGTCGACACGGGCGGCGATGATCTCGGAATCGACGAGCACGCCGTCGCAATCGAAGATGACAAGGTCTGGCTGGGGCATGGTGATCCGGACAATGGGAGGGCGAAGTGGCCTCGGAAGGCTCAGGCGGCGCGGCATACACCAACAGGGCCGCCTTCGCAAATTCGCCCCACCCGTGCCTTGGCCTTCACGGAATATTTACGCTGATCGGTAACCATAACCAGGAGTAAACAGTAACGCGTGCCCTGGGTGTCAGAATGTCTGCCGTGCGTCTTCTCGACGAGCTATCCCACGCCCCCCAGCAATCCGAATGGCTGGACACGATCCTCAAGGGCGACTGCGTCGCCGCGCTCGACCGGCTGCCCGAAAAATCGATCGACGTCATCTTCGCCGATCCGCCCTACAATCTGCAGCTCGACGGCGACCTGCACCGCCCCGACCAGTCGAAGGTCGACGCCGTCGATGACGAATGGGACCAGTTCGAGAGTTTCGAGGCCTATGACGCTTTCACGCGGGCCTGGCTGCTGGCGGCGCGCCGGGTGCTGAAACCCAACGGCACCATCTGGGTCATCGGCTCCTATCACAACATCTTCCGTGTCGGCGCCAAGATGCAGGATCTCGGCTTCTGGATCCTCAACGACGTGGTCTGGCGCAAGACCAACCCGATGCCGAATTTCCGCGGCCGCCGCTTCCAGAACGCGCATGAGACGATGATCTGGGCCACCCGCGACCAGAAGGGCAAGGGGTACACTTTCAACTACGAAGCGATGAAGGCGTCCAACGACGATATCCAGATGCGCTCCGACTGGCTGTTTCCGATCTGCACCGGCGGCGAGCGGCTGAAGAACGACAATGGCGACAAGCTGCACCCGACGCAGAAGCCGGAAGCGCTGCTTGCCCGCATCATGATGGCCTCGACCAAACCGGGCGACATCGTGCTCGATCCCTTTTTCGGCTCCGGCACCACCGGCGCGGTGGCCAAGCGTCTCGGCCGCCATTTCGTCGGCATCGAACGCGAGCAGGCCTATATCGACGCCGCCAACGAGCGCATCGACGCGGTGCGGCCACTGGATGGCGCCGATCTCACCGTGCTGACCGGCAAGCGCGCCGAGCCGCGCGTTGCTTTCGTCAGCCTGATCGACACCGGCCTGATGATGCCGGGTGCGACGCTCTACGACGCCAAGAAGCGCTGGGCCGCCAAGGTGCGCGCCGACGGTACTGTGGCGATCGGCGACAGCGCCGGTTCGATCCACAAGATCGGCGCCGAAGTGCAGGGGCTGGATGCCTGCAACGGCTGGACCTTCTGGCATTATGAGCGCAGCGGTGGCCTGACCCCGATCGACGAGCTTCGCCGCATCGCGCGGCTCGGCATGGAGCGGGCAGGGGCCTGAACCCCTGCCAATTGCTTCGAATGCCGTTGATTCAAAGGCTCAACGGATCGCGCGAAGTGATTCAAATCAAGCCTTGATTCCGAGACGTTCGAGGTCTGCTTGAAGCGTCTCTGCATCGGTGAACAGCACCGACTGCCAGCCTGCCGCCTTCGCGCCATCGACGTTCTTCTGGCTGTCATCGATGAACAGCGTGGCCGCCGGTTCGAGGCCGAATGCGGCGACGTGGTGATCGTAGATGCCGCGATCCGGCTTGATCATGCCGATCTCGCCCGAGATGGTGACGCCGCGCGGGCGGTTGAGGAAATCGAAGCGCTCGCGGGCTTCGGCCAGCGTGTCGCTGGCGAAGTTGGTCAGCATGGTCACGTCGTGGCCGCTCTCGATCAGACCGAGCATGATGGCGACACTGTCGTCATAGGCATGTGGAACCATCTCGTGCCAGTGGCGGCGGAACCCGCGGATGTTTTCCGCGTGATCGGGATGGTCCGCGATCAGCAGCGCCTCGGCCTCTTCCCAGGTGCGGCCGCGATCCTGCTCGATGTTCCAATCATGCGTGCAGACATTGTCGAAAAACCACTTTCTCTCTTCGGCATCCGGAATGAGGCGGCTGAACGGAATGTTGGGATCGTAGTGGATCAGCACTCTGCCGATGTCGAAAACGATGTGGCGTATTTCAGTCATGGGGCCTCTTTGCACTGTGTGGCGACGGCTTTTTCGTCGCGCCGGGTATCGCAGCCTCGATTGCCTTTTTCATGACAGTCGGCAGCGCCTCGCCGGAAATCTCGTGAGCGAGCGACCAGAAATGCCCGTCTGGCGCATCACCTTTGATGTGAGCGTGAAAGACTTCGAGTTGGAGAGCGAAATGCGTGAAGACATGCGCAATGCGGCCCGCATACCGCCAGTCGCCGGGAAAGGGCGCGGCCGCTTCCGCCTGTC
>NZ_RZPH01000758.1:0-3022 GCF_004022825.1 Mesorhizobium sp. M7A.F.Ca.CA.004.04.2.1 | reverse complement strand
GGCCTGAACCGCATCGGCAAGAAGGCGATCGTCTGCATCCGCGAGGCCTCGCTCGGCCCGAATTTCGGCGTCAAGGGCGGTGCCGCCGGCGGCGGCTATGCGCAGGTCGTGCCGATGGAAGACATGAACCTCCACTTCACCGGCGACTTCCACGCCATCACCACGGCGCACAATCTGCTTTCGGCGCTGATCGACAACCACATCTACTGGGGCAATGAGCTCGGCATCGACACCCGCCGCGTCGTCTGGCGCCGCGTCATGGACATGAACGACCGGGCGCTGCGCGAGATCATCTGCTCGCTCGGCGGCGTCGCCAACGGTTTCCCGCGCGAGGGCGGCTTCGACATCACCGTTGCTTCGGAAGTGATGGCTATCCTGTGCCTGTCGACCGATCTGAAGGACCTGGAAAAGCGCCTCGGCGACATCATCGTCGCCTATCGCCGCGACAAGTCGGCCGTCTATGCCCGCGACCTCAAGGCCGACGGCGCCATGGCCGTGTTGCTCAAGGACGCCATGCAGCCTAACCTGGTGCAGACGCTGGAGAACAACCCGGCCTTCGTGCATGGCGGCCCGTTCGCCAACATCGCGCATGGCTGCAACTCGGTCGTCGCCACCACGACGGCGCTCAAGCTCGCCGACTACGTCGTCACCGAAGCCGGCTTCGGCGCCGACCTGGGTGCTGAAAAGTTCTTCGACATCAAGTGCCGCAAGGCAGGCCTCAAACCGGCGGCGGCCGTCATTGTCGCCACCGTGCGCGCCATGAAGATGAATGGCGGCGTCAAGAAGGAAGACCTCGGCAAGGAGAACGTCGAGGCGGTGAAGAAGGGCTGCGCCAACCTCGGCCGCCACATCGAGAATATCCGCCAGTTCGGCGTGCCGGCGGTGGTTGCGATCAACCACTTCTACTCCGACACCGACGCCGAAATCCAGGCGATGAAGGACTATGTCGCCTCGATGGGCGAAGAGGCGATGCTGTGCAAGCACTGGGCGCACGGCTCGGCCGGCATCGAGGATCTCGCCAACAAGGTGGTGGCACTGGCCGAATCCGGTGCTTCGCAGTTCGCGCCGCTCTATCCCGATGCGATGCCGCTGTTCGAGAAGATCAACACCATCGTCCAGCGTATCTATCGCGGCTCGGAAGCGATCGCCGACAAGTCGGTGCGCGACCAGCTCAAGGCCTGGGAAGACGCCGGATACGGCCACCTGCCGGTGTGCATGGCCAAGACGCAGTACTCGTTCTCGACCGACCCGAACCTGCGCGGCGCGCCGACCGGCCACACGGTGCCGGTGCGCGAGGTCAGGCTTTCGGCAGGTGCGGGCTTCGTCGTCATCATCTGCGGCGAGGTCATGACCATGCCCGGCCTACCGAGGGCGCCGTCCTCGGAAAAGATCTTCCTCAACGAGATGGGCCAGATCGAAGGCCTGTTCTAGAATCCTTCTATTCGAACAGAAAGGGCGCCGCAGCGATGCGGCGCCCTTTCTGTTTTCAGATAGTCCCTACGCGGCGCTGCGTGACAGCGCCCGCTGGTTGGAGCCGAAGATGGTGTCGCGTTCCGGCAGCGCGCCGGTCTTCAGGCACTCGACCCATTCGGCGGTCTTGAGCACGGCGGCAAAGCGCGACTGCAGGATGATCGTGACCACGCGGTGGATCTCCTCGGCCGAGGCGTAGCCGGCGCTGTTGGCGTAAGGCACCGATCCGGTCGCATCCGACAGGAACTCGACGGCAAAGCCCATATGCACGGCGTGGATGATGGTCGACAGGTCGCAATTGTGCGTCATGTAGCCGACCACCGTGATCGTATCGATGGCGTTGGCGCGCAGCCAGTCCTCGAGGTCGGTGCCGGTGAAGGCGGAGGGCAGGTTCTTTTCGACATAATGGTCGCGCCCACGCCTGGCGATTTCGGGATGCAGTTCGCCGCCATGGCTTCCCCCGGCGAAGATCGGCGATGTCTCGGGCGCCATCTGCTTGACGACCACCACCTTGATGCCGGCAGCAGTCGCTGCATCCATCGCCCGCGCCACATGGACGACGCTGTCGCGGAACGGCGGATGCTGGATGGCAAGACTGCCGCCATCATAATCGTTCTGCACATCGACGACGATCAGCGCCCGGCGTGGCGTGGTGTTGGCTGGGTCAGACATGGTGTTTTCCTTTCCGGCTTGAATGTGATGGACCGAAAATAGGCGGACTCCGCGACAGTCGAAAGTGGCCCGATTGACATCATTCGAAAGAATTGGGACAATCCGCATTCAACTGCCGGAAGCACCCATGACCGACCCGATCATTGCCGTACTCGCCTTCGACGGCATCAGCCCGTTCCACCTTTCCGTACCGTGCCTGGTCTTCGCAGAGGACAGGACGGCGCTTGGCCTGCCGCGCTTCGACTTCCGCATCTGCGCGGTCAAGCCCGGCCCGATCCACACCGAGGCCGGACTGACAATTGCCGCGCCGCATGGGCTCGAAGGGCTCGACGGCGCCGATATCGTCATCATTCCAAGCTGGCATCATCTCGGCGAACCGGCATCGCCGCCGCTGATGGAGGCGTTGCGCCGGGCGCACCAACGCGGCGCCTTGATCGTCGGCCTGTGCCTTGGAACCTTCGCCATTGCCGCGGCCGGGCTGCTTTCGGGCCGTCGTGCCGCGACGCACTGGGCCTATTCCGAACAGTTGCAGAAACTCCACCCCGACGTCGCCGTCGATGCCTCGGTGCTCTATGTCGACAATGGTGACATCGTGACCTCGGCCGGCGTCGCCGCCGGTCTGGACTGCTGTCTCCACATCGTGCGCGCCCGCTACGGCGCGGAAGCGGCACTGCGGCTCGCCCGCCAGATCGTCCTTTCTCCGCATCGGCAGGGCGGCCAGGCGCAATTCATCGAGCATCCGGTGGAAAGAAGCGCAGACGCCGACCGGTTCACCCAAGCCCTCGACGCGGTTCGCGCGGCGCTCGGAGAGACGCATAGCCTGGATAGCGTCGCCGAGGCCGCCGGCCTGACCCGGCGCACCTTTACCCGCCGCTTCCAA
>NZ_RZPH01000757.1:0-3024 GCF_004022825.1 Mesorhizobium sp. M7A.F.Ca.CA.004.04.2.1 | reverse complement strand
ATCGTCACCCTCGGCGTCTCGCTTGCCACCATTGCCGCACCGTCGATGGGCGCGTTGATCAGTGACTGGATAGGGTGGCGCAGTGCCATGGCCATGACGGCGGGGCTGGCCGCGCTTGCCCTGCTGCTGCAGTTTCTCAGCCTGCCGACCTTGCCTGCAACGGCAAGCAACAGCCTTGCAGATGTATTTCGGCTGACCCGGCGGCGCGGCATCCAACTCGGCATGCTGGCTATTGTTTTGCTGATGACGGGGCATTTTGCCGGCTCGGTCTATGTGCGTCCCTTCCTCGAACAGGTGACACTCCTTACAACCGGACCGATTGCCCTGGCTCTGCTCGGGTTTGGCATCGCTGCCGTGATCGGTAATGTTGCCGGCGGCCGCATGGCCGACACCAACATCCACATGGCCCTCGCAGTCACCGCGGCGTTGATGGCGGTTGCGGCACTTACTTTGGTGCTTTGGGGCTCGCATATGGGCGTTGCCTTCGGCTTCGTTACGCTGTGGGGTTTCGCCTTTGGCATGGCGCCGGTGGTGCTGCCGACCAATATGTCGCGCGCGGCGCCTGATGCGCTGGAGGCAGCGGGCAGCCTGATGGTCACCTCTTTCCAAATTGCCATCACCATCGGCGCGGTTGTCGGCGGCTATGTCGTGGACACCTATGGCGCGACCGGGCCTTTGACTCTGACCGCTGTCCTTGCCGCATCGACCGCCGTCTTGGCGCTGCTGCAGCCACGCAGCTGAACTTTGCTGCCGCTGATAAAATAGCCTGAATCCGGGCCGCCGCCGATGTTGCAGGCGCGATACACAAGTTGAGGCCGGGAACACGTTGCATCTTGCCGCAATCGAAGGCTAAGGACGCTCGGCTTCGGCCATTGGAGGGTGATCGACGATCAAGTCGCGCCCTTTTTGAGGAGATGACTGACATGAAGAAGTTTTTGTTTGTTGCCGTCGGCCTGGCGGTGCTTGCCGGTTCGGCTTGCTCGAAGGCGCCCGAGTGCACGGCGGAAATCGCGACCAAGAAGGCGCAGGACATGGCTACCGCGCTGCAGGAAGCGATTACCAAGGACCCGTCCAAAGCGGCTGATCTGACGGCCAAGGTCCAGGCGGTGACAACCAAGTATCAGGGCGCTACGACATTGGCCGACGCCTGCAAGGCCTATGACGAACTGACGGCCACAATCAAAGGCTAACGCCCTGATTTGAGATCAAGGCCTAAGCGCCTGATTCGATGGGTCAAGGGAGAGGGCGGTGACCGTGGGGTCGCCGCCTTTTTTTCGGATTTTCAGTTCGGCGCGATTTCAGTTCGGCGCGATGGAGCCGACTTCGACTGCGTCGACGCGCTTCAAGCTCATGCCGATCACCGGCACCAACTGGTCGTCGACGCGCACGGCAATAGTCACTGTCATCGAATTGTCGTCAGGGATGCGAGCCTGCATGACGCCGCGCAGCTGGTTGCGGTTGATGGTGAAGACCACTTTGCGGGCATCGACGACGTTGCCGCCGATGATGTCGAGGCCGGAACCGGTCGCGCCACCCATAAAGCTGCCCTTGTAGCCCTCGCGGCCCTTGCGCTCGATCTTGGCCGACATCGGCTGGGTGAACATGCCGACCCGGCAGCCGCCGTCGAGCGACATGCCGACCTTGCCGTCGGGCGTCGAGCCGGTGAAGCTGCAGTTGAACTTGGTGCCTTTGTACTTGCCGGCGACGATTTCGCCGGGACCGATCCACTTGCCTTCAGCAGACTGGAAGAACTGCTTGTCCGGCTCCGCCGCAGATGCCACTCCGGCAATGCCGACGACTGCCGCAATCACCGTTGCCAGGGGCAGGACGCTGGATAGAATTACGCTTTTCATCGACGACACCCGGCAACAAAGATGCTGTTTGGAACCCGTCTGACCATGAACAAGATTGGTTAATGCTTCGTCACCGAGGAGCCGCGGCAGAGCAGTCCGGTAACGATTCCGAATGTCCGGACACTCCAGCCTGTCTCACTTGCCGGATGGGGTCGTTTCACCATCTTTCCTGGTTGCGAACGATGTCAGCGCCGAGAGGAAGTCGCCCAATCCGGGACGCTTGGCGGCGCTGAAGGGCAGGGGTCGCGCCGTCTCCATCGCGGCGATGCCGATGCGCGCCGTCATCATGCCGTTGACGACGCCCTCGCCAAGCTTGGCCGAAAGGCGCGCGGCCAGGCCGTGGCCGACGATCTGCTGGACGAAACTGTCACCGACCGCGATCGAGCCGGTAACCGCCAGATGCGCCAGCACGCTGCGCGCCAGGCGGAAGAAACCCAGCGTTCCGGGCCGTCCGCCATAGAGCTCCGACAGGCGGCGAATGAGCCGCCCGGCCTCGAATACGACATAGGCGACATCGACCAGTGCGCGTGGACTGACCGCCGTCACCAGCGAAACGCGTTTGGCGGCCTCGAGGATCATCACCTTTGCCCTGGCATCGAGGGGGCCCAGAATTTCTGCCTCGGCCAGGCGCACGAGATTGCCGCCGTCGATGATTTCGCCGCGCAGTTCGGCCAGCGCGCGCCGGCCGGCCGCGGTCTCGGGTTTGGCCGCGACAAAGGCCGACAGCTCGTCGACGACCGATCGTGCCGCCTTGGGATCGTCACGCTCGATTGCGTCGAGCGCCCGTTTCTGCAGCTTTTCGACCTCGGCGAGGCGGCCGATCGCCAGGAATTCGCGAATCAGGATCACCATAAGCGCCAGCACGGCGATGGCAGCCATGCCGGCGGCCAGCCAGCCCAGCCATTCGGCGCGCGCAAAGAGGTCGCGTATGAGCTGGTCGGTCCACAAGCCGACAGCCAGCGAAACCAGCACGCCAAAGGCGCCGAAGAAGATGCTGCCGAGCAGCGAGCGTTTCCTGGGGGCAATGGCCGGTGGCGGCTCCGCGGCAATGATGTCGGGCTCGTCGAAGACATCGACTTCCGCCGGGAGGACCATCGCGACATCGGTCTTCATCGCGCGCGGTTTGCGCTGGGCATCGGCCTGGGGGCGCGGCTCAGGGGCCGTTTGTCTC
>NZ_RZPH01000756.1:0-3028 GCF_004022825.1 Mesorhizobium sp. M7A.F.Ca.CA.004.04.2.1 | reverse complement strand
GATGAAGGTGGCCTCCGGCGGCGAGCTTTCGCGCTTCCTTCTGGCGCTGAAGGTGGCGCTGGCCGACCGCGGTTCGGCGCCGACGCTGGTGTTCGATGAAATCGACACCGGCGTGGGCGGTGCTGTCGCCGACGCCATCGGCCAGCGGCTGGCGCGACTGTCGAAACGCGTCCAGGTGCTGTCGGTGACGCACGCACCGCAGGTGGCGGCACGCGCGGCGACGCATTTCCTGATCTCCAAATCAGGCACCACCGACCGTGTCGCCACAGGCATCGCCGAGATGGACCGGCCGGCGCGGCAGGAAGAGATCGCGCGCATGCTGGCCGGCGCCACCATCACCGATGAAGCGCGCGCGGCCGCCGAACGGTTGCTGCGCGAGAACACCACAGCTGCATAAGAACGGCTGATGTCAGGGATCGAGTCAGGATATGGCTCCATCCTGCTGTTCAGGAATGATTTTCTTGAAATGCTGATCTATTGTGTAGCGCCACCGTTCGGGGAAGAAAGCATGTCCGAAAAACCAGTTGATGCCCTGACCGAAAGCGAGGCCGAAGCCGAGCTGAAGCGGCTGGCGGAAGAGATCGCCGAGCACGACCGGCGCTACCATACCGAAGATGCGCCTGTTATCACCGATGCGGAGTATGATGCGCTCGCACGGCGCAACCTTGCCATCGAGGAGCGCTTTCCGGCGCTGGTGCGCGAGGATTCGCCATCGCTCAGGGTCGGAGCCGCTCCGGCGGAAGGCTTTACCAAGGTGCGCCATGCCGTGCCGATGCTCAGCCTTGCCAAGGCCTATACCGACGATGACGTCACGGATTTCATCGAACGCGGGCGGCGGTTCTTCGATCGCGACAAGGAGCTCGACATCGCCTTCACAGCCGAACCGAAGATCGACGGGCTGTCGGCTTCGCTGCGTTACGAAAACGGTGTGTTCGTGCAGGGCGCGACGCGTGGCAACGGCGCCGTTGGCGAAGACATCACCGCCAATTTGAAGACGATCGCCGATATTCCAGCGAAGCTGAAAGGCTCGGGCTGGCCCGAAATCATCGAGATCCGCGGTGAGGTCTACATGACCTATGCGGAATTCGAGGCGCTGAAGCAGCGATCGGCTGCGGCCGGCGGCCAGGACTACGTCAATCCGCGCAATACGGCGGCCGGATCGCTGCGCCAGAAGGATCCATCCGTCACCGCCAGCCGCAACCTCAAATTCTTCGCCTATGCCTGGGGTTACACGACGGCTGATCCCGCTCCGACCCAATATGATTCGGTGCAGAAATTCGCCGAGTGGGGGTTCAAGATCAGTCCGCTGATGGTGCGGGCGAAATCGGCCGAGGAGCTGATCGCGCATTATCATCGGATCGAGGAGCAGCGCTCGGCGCTCGGCTACGATATCGACGGCGTCGTCTACAAGGTCGACCAGCTGGAGTTGCAGCGCCGCTGGGGTTTCGTCACCGGCGAACCGCGCTGGGCGGTCGCGCATAAATTTCCGGCCGAACAGGCGATGACGACCGTGCAGAAGATCGACATCCAGGTCGGCCGTACCGGTACGCTGGCGCCGGTTGCGCGGCTGGCGCCGGTCACTGTCGGCGGCGTCGTGGTCGAGAACGTCACGCTGCACAATGAGGACTACATCAAGGGCCTGGACTCGACCGGCGAGCCGATCCGCGACGGCATCGATGTGCGCATCGGCGATACGGTCGTGATCCAGCGGGCAGGCGATGTCATTCCGCAGATCGTCAGCGTCGTCATCGACAAGCGGCCTGCTGATGCGGTGCCTTACGAGTTCCCTCACACTTGCCCGATCTGCGGCTCGCCGGCGACGCGCGAGATCAACGAAAAGACCGGCAAGGAAGATTCCCGCCGGCGCTGCACCGGCGAACTGATCTGCCCGGCGCAGGCGGTGGAAGGATTGCGCCACTTCGTGTCACGCGGCGCCCTGGACATCGAAGGCCTCGGCGCGGAGAACATAGACACGTTCTTCAATGCGGGATTGATCAAGACCGCCGCCGATATCTTCACGCTCAGGGATCGCCGTCCGGCCGTCACCAGGGCGCTGGCCGAACGCCGCGAGGAGCAGGCAAGGCAGCGCGAGGCCGCATCGGGCAAGACGCGCAAGAATGTGCGCAGCGTCGAGGATCGCAACTATGAGGGCCTCGACAAGCTGTTCGCCGCCATCGACTCGCGCCGCGAGCCGGAGCTCGACCGTTTCATATTCGCGCTCGGCATCCGCCATATCGGCGAAACGACGGCCGCCGTGCTTGCCCGCACCTTCTCGACCATCGAGGAGATGATCCGGGTCGGCAAGGAGACAGCGGCAGCGGAGGATCCACACACGGTTTTCCCCTCGGTCAACGGCATCGGCGATACCGTGATCGATGCGTTGCGCGACTTCTTCGGCAATGAGCGCAATGACGACGTGCTTGACGCGTTGCTCCGCCAAGTCAAGCCGAAGCCGTATATCGTCAACGTCTCGGCCGACAGCGAGGTCGCCGGCAAGACGGTCGTGTTCACGGGCTCGCTGGAGAAGATGACACGCTCCGAAGCCAAGGCGATGGCGGAGCGCCTGGGCGCCAAGGTCGCGGGCTCGGTTTCGGCAAAGACGGATCTGGTGGTCGCCGGGCCGGGTGCCGGCTCCAAGCTCAAGCTCGCCAGCGAACTCGGCATCGAGGTGATCGACGAGGATGGCTGGCTGGTACGGATCGGCAAGGCGTGATGGAAGGCGCATTCAAGGGTTTCGGCCCGAAAGCCATTCCGTTCCTGAAGGCGCTGGATTTCCACCAGAGCCGAGAGTGGTTTTTGGAGAACCGTGACCTGTTCGAACAGGAATTGCGCGATCCGCTCAGTGATCTCGTGGACACGCTGACCGAACGCTTCCAAGAGGCCGGGCTCGGCCTGCGCGGTGATCGCAAGAAGTCGCTGTTCCGCATCAATCGCGACGTGCGCTTCGCCAAAGACAAGCGGCCCTACAACAGGCATTTGTCGGCCATCCTGTCGCCCGACGGCACCAAGATGGAGCAGGGTGTGTTCT
>NZ_RZPH01000755.1:0-3029 GCF_004022825.1 Mesorhizobium sp. M7A.F.Ca.CA.004.04.2.1 | reverse complement strand
CCTCAACTCCGGTTTGGAACCGAGAACTTCTTCCACAATCCCGCGCGCAATCTCGCGTTCACCCATGATCACCGTATCGGCGCCCAAACCCTTGAGATGTTCGACCTCGGCATCCGAATGGGCCCGGGCGATAACGTTGATACCGGGATTAGCGGCGCGGGCTCGGAGCACGATCTGACCGGCTTCGAAGGCATTGGGGATGGCAAGGATCAGCCGGCTGGCGCCTTCGGGGTTGGCGGCGGCAAACACTTCGGCATTGGCCGCATTGCCGGCGACGGTCTCGATGCTGTCCGCTTTCAGCCTCGCCAGCGTCTTGTCGGCGTCCTCGATGACCAGGAAGGGCAGTGCCGCGTCTTTCAACGCCGAGCCGACCAGGCCACCGACACGGCCGTAGCCGATCAGGATGGCATGGCCTGTGAGTGCCGTCTTGGGCGGCGGCCCGTCCTCCCTTTTCGCCGTTGCCGCGACAGAGGCCACCTGGCCCGGCTCCGTCGCCGGACCAACCGGTTTTGCTTCGACCGGCGGTGCCGTCCTGGCGGCGCGCCGTTCCAGCCACGGCTTCATCCAGTCGATGGCCAGGAACATCAGCGGGTTGAGGACGATCGACAGGATGGCGCCGGCCAGAATGAGGTCGCGACCTTGTTCGGGCAACAGTTTCAGCCCGACGCCGAGCTCGGCCAGGATGAAGGAGAATTCGCCGATCTGGGCAAGGCTTGCCGAAATCATCAATGCGGTGGCCAGGGGATAGCCGAAGGCAACGACGATGACGAACGCCGCCAGCGATTTGCCGATGATGATGATGGCCAGCGTTGCCAGGATCGGCCAGCCATTGCTGATCAGGCTGAACGGGTCGAACAGCATGCCGACCGAGACGAAGAACAACACGGAAAAGGCATCGCGCAGCGGCAAGGATTCTTCGGCGGCACGGTGACTGAGTTCGGATTCGCTCATGATCATGCCGGCGAAGAATGCGCCCAGCGCCAGTGAGACCCCAAACAGTTTGGCCGCGCCAAAGGCGACGCCGAGCGCTATGGCAAGCACCGCCAGCCGGAAGAGCTCGCGCGAGCCGGTGTGGGCGACATAGTGCAGGATCCAGGGGATGACCCGGCGGCCGACCACCAGCATGACGACGACGAAGGCGGCGACCTTGGCCAGCGTGATGCCGACGACGCCCCAGATGCCGTAGCTGGCCGGCAGCGACAGCAGCCCGCTTGCATGGGCGTCGGTCTGCTCCTGGCCGCCGAGCACGCCGGCCAGCGCCGGCAGCAGCACCAGCGCCAGCACCATGGCCAGGTCCTCGACGATCAGCCAGCCGACAGCGATGCGGCCGCGCTCGGTCTCGATCATCCGCCGCTCTTGCAGAGCGCGCAGCAGCACGACCGTCGAGGCGACCGATAGTGCCAGGCCGAACACCAGTCCCGCGCCCATTGACCAGCCGAGCATCCACGACAACCCGGCACCGAGTGCGGTGGCAAAGCCGATCTGGACGACGGCGCCCGGCACGGCTATGGCGCGCACCGACAGAAGATCCTTCAATGAGAAGTGCAACCCGACGCCGAACATCAGGAGGATGACGCCGATTTCGGCCAGTTCGTTGGCAAGGCCGGCATCGGCGACGAAGCCAGGCGTGTTCGGCCCGACCAGCACGCCGGCTACGAGATAACCGACCAGCGGCGGGATACGGAAGCGGTTGGCGAGAGCCCCGAAGACGAAAGCCAGCCCCAGACCGGCGACGATGGTGGCGATAAGGGGCGTGTCATGCGGCATTGTCTATGGAGCGCCTTTCAAAAACAGCGATGTTGGATGAGCGCCGCCCAAAGCCGCCGCCTGTTTTGCAATATGGTGGATGGTATGTCGGCGATGCAACCCGCGAATCCGTGAAATCGACGGCGCTGCCGCAAAAATTTGACCGGCAGCTGAGAAGCTGCCGGCCGGATCGGAATTTGTGCGGTGCTATTCGTCTCGATCCGTCAGGGCCGATCGACAATGATCAGCCTGCCCGCAGCAGGGCCTCGATTTCCGGTATGGCATGGTTGGTCAATGTCTTGGGAATTTCGGCGGTCACCTTGTCCTCGACCTCCTTGTGCAGCTTTTTGCGCATTGTCCCAAGCACCACTGGCGGTGCGACGAGCACGATCTCGTTGAATTCGCCGTCATGCGCGAGCTTGTAGAGCCGGGCGGCGATTTCATCGGCGAAACGCTCCTTGCCGATGCGGTGCCAGTCCGTATCCTCGACTGCGCTGCGGTGTACGGAGGGACCATCATTGTACCGGCCCGGGCTGTCGCTGCCTTGCTCGCGGGTGGGCGGGTTGTCCTGCTGTATTTCCTGCACCACCTCGAGATTCGGATATTTGTTGTCGCCGGCGTTCCTGAGGAAAAGCGCCTTCTCGCCATCGGCCACCATGACCCAGATACCGTGCTTGAGTATGATTGTGTTCATGATGACAGGCTCCTTTTCAGCCGCGTGGTGGCCTTCGGGGCGTTCCGCAGCCGGGGTTTCGATCCGATATGACAGGCCTTTTGAGAACGCGCCCCGAGCCACTAATGTTCCAGTCGGCCGCCGCGTCGGCGTTGGACATTCCGGCTATCCAGAGTTCGCGGCTTTAATCTACTAATTTGGTAGAATTTAGAAAAAACAGTTTTGCGCTTTTCTCCCCAGGCGCTAAAAGACCCGGAAAACAAGGCCTGCGACAGCAGCTTGAATCCGCTCCATCTGCAAACGAGAAATATTTTTCTCTTGGCTGGGATGCTTTCAGAAAAGCAATTGCATCCCGATAAGGGATGCGCGAGTGCGTTCCTTCTGGTTTCTCGCGCCCGCGCGTAGAACTGCAAGCTCATTCAGGATTCCGCTCGCGTCCATGTCGCACACTGCTCCCAAGCTCAGCGCCTTCCCCGTGTTCATGCGGGTCGAGGGCGAAGCCGTGGCCATCGTCGGCGGCGGCGAAGAGGCACTCGCCAAGGCGCGGCTGATCGGACAGTCGAGCGCGGTCCTGCGGATCATCGCGGAACACGCCGAGCCCGATCTGCTC
>NZ_RZPH01000754.1:0-3030 GCF_004022825.1 Mesorhizobium sp. M7A.F.Ca.CA.004.04.2.1 | reverse complement strand
ACAGCAGCGCCGGGAACAACAGGTCGAAGGTCAGATAGTGCCAGACGAGAATGATCTCGCCGCCGCGCCGGCCGAGCGCTGTCAGCCAGGCCATGCCTTCGTCCGGCGTAAACCCTAAAATGCGCATGTCGAGCGACGGCAAGCCGCCGCTCAACTGGCGGAAATAGAAGAATTCCAAAGCCGTCATGGCGATGAAACCCACCGCCGACAGGAAACAGAGCGCGCCTGCGTGGCGAGACAGCCGCAGGATCGTTGCCGTCAGGTTCCGCCCGAGCCCGTACTGGTCAGGCTCCACCGGGATAGTTCGGGCTTTCGCGGGTAATCGTGACGTCATGGGCGTGGCTTTCACGAAGTCCGGCATTGGATATGCGCACAAAGGTGGCGCGCTCGCGGAAATCGGCAAGGTCGCGGCCACCAACATAACCCATAGCGGCTTTCAAGCCGCCCGCAAGCTGGTGCAGCACGCCAGACACAGGTCCCTTGTAGGGAACCTGCCCCTCGATGCCTTCAGGGACCAATTTCAGCGTGTCGCGCACCTCGGCCTGGAAGTAGCGATCGGCGGAGCCGCGGGCCATGGCGCCGACCGAGCCCATGCCGCGATACGCCTTGAAGGAGCGGCCCTGGTGCAGATAGACCTCGCCCGGGCTTTCGTCGGTCCCGGCCAGCAGCGAGCCGATCATGGCCGCACTTGCGCCGGCGGCGAGCGCCTTGGCCAGATCGCCGGAATATTTGATGCCGCCATCGGCGATCACCGAGACGCCGGATTTGTGCGCCGTCTCGACCGCCGACATGATCGCCGAGAGCTGCGGCACGCCGACGCCGGCGACGATGCGGGTGGTGCAGATGGAGCCCGGACCGATGCCGACCTTGACGGCGTCGGCACCGGCGTCGATCAGCGCCTGCGTGCCCGCGGCGGTGGCGACGTTGCCGGCCAGGATGCGAACCGAGTTGGAGAGTTTCTTGGCGCGCGTCACCGCGTCGAGCACGCGTTGCGAGTGGCCATGCGCGGTGTCGATCACCAGAAGGTCGACGCCGGCATCGATGAGACGTTCGGCGCGTTCATAGCCGTCATCGCCGACGCTGGTGGCCGCGGCGGCGCGCAAGCGGCCCTGTGCGTCCTTGCTGGCGTGCGGGTTGAGCTGCGACTTCTCGATGTCCTTGACGGTGATCAATCCGACGCAGTTGCCCTGCCTGTCGACGACAACCAGCTTTTCGATGCGGTGCTGATGCAGAAGCCGCTTGGCCTCGTCCTGGTCGACGTTCTCCTTGACCGTGATCAGGTTGTCACGGGTCATCAGCTCATGGACCTTCTGCGCCGGATCGGAGGCAAAGCGCACGTCGCGATTGGTCAGGATGCCGATCAGCCGCCCGACCTTGTGGCCGCCAGTGCCACCATTCTCGACCACCGGAATGCCCGAGATCGAATAGCTGCGCATCAGGCCCAGCGCGTCGGCGAGCGTCGCGTCGGGGCCGATGGTGACAGGATTGACCACCATGCCGGATTCGAATTTCTTGACCTGCCGCACCTGCTCGGCCTGTTCGGCCGGCGAGAAATTGCGGTGGATGACGCCAATGCCGCCGGCTTGGGCCATGGCGATGGCGAGCCTGGCCTCGGTGACGGTGTCCATCGCCGCCGAGAGGATCGGCACGTTGAGGTCGATGTCGCCGGCGATGCGGGTGCGGACATCGGTCTCGCCGGGCATGACCTCGGAATGGCCGGGCTGCAGCAGCACGTCGTCAAAGGTCAGCGCCAATGCGCCAGTGGACGTTTCGATGATTTTTGCCATGGCCAGTCCCTTGAATATAAAACGCGGTGGGGGAATACAAAAAAGCGCTGGACCGGAATGGACAGCGCCGACTCGTTTCTTCCCTTTCAGGATTGGCGCTGGCTGGTACCACGTCCAAGCGCCAATGAAAAGCCGATCGTCTCGGTGTTTCGCGTTCTATCCAGAAGACTCCCCCAAGAGAGCATTGAGCAGAACGTGACGCGGCGATGCGAAAGGGCTGACGACAGTTACCCCACCCCATGTGAAGCCATCTTGCAGGTCTTCCGAAAGGAGCATCCGACAACCGGTTTGGGAAGCGGTGGACAGAATGACCGCGTCCCAAATGCTGAAGTGGTGGTCCGTAGCCAGATCAGCCGCCATCATCATTACGTCTTGCACTGTCGCGGCAACTGGAAACGCGTCGCGCCAGCCCAGAAGGGCATCCCGGGCTTCTACAGGCGGTCTTCCGGCCTTGCGGACGAGAACGTTGTACAGCTCACCAAGGACCTGAACAGGAATAACAGCAGCCTCTTGCGGTAGGTTGCGCAGCAGTTCAAGAACAATATCGCGCTTCTCGGCACCGTTGACCCCTTCCGCGCAGGCAAGGACATTGGTGTCGAGCGCAACCTTCATCGCTCGTCCTCGTAGAGCTCGCCACGGGTCCAGCGCCCGACATCCAAAACAGGCTGGCGCTCGAGGCGCGACAACAACGCTACGCGCGAGCGGGAAGCCACACCCTGCTGTCGATCGGCGGGCACTATTCGCGCGACCGGGCGTCCGTGACTGGTCACGACGTAGCTCTGTCCTTCGCGAACACCGCGCAGGATGAGAGAGAACTTGCGGTTGGCATCGGCTGCCGAAACGGCTTCTTCCATGACAAAGTCCATATAGTAGTTATATACACTACAATAATGTGACACATCGCCATTCGCAAGCTATTCTTTGCTGCTTGGCCAGCGCCTGGAGACGGAACGAGAAGACCTTGGCCGTCCCGGCAGTTCTGATTTAGGCACGGCGGCAGGCCAAGCGAACTGCCTGTCTCCCCGCAGTCGCACAAAAGTGACAGCAAATTAATGCGACATCAGAGCCGGCCCATGATAACCGCCCTGCATGTTGGCTTGCCTCCCGGTCAACCGTAAAAGAATCAAGTCGGACGCGTTTTGTGAACCGCACCATCCCGCTCATCCTGGCGGTCGCCCTTTTCATGGAAAACATGGATTCGACCGTCATTGCGACATCGCTGCCGGCGATCGCCGTCGACATC
>NZ_RZPH01000753.1:0-3047 GCF_004022825.1 Mesorhizobium sp. M7A.F.Ca.CA.004.04.2.1 | reverse complement strand
CCGCGCCGGACCCCCGCCACAGCGGATCGCGCCTGAGGGCAACATCCGCGCCGTCGGCGAGCACGTCCAGCGTCAGGTCGGGCGTCTCCCACTGGCTGAAAAACGGCACGGTTTCAGGCAGTGGACTCATACGGGCTCCTCGGCGGCTGGCTCCATCTCGTATACGAGGATACGAGATGGATGAAAAGCCGCTTAGGCCCGTTTAGGTGTGGGGAGCCGTGCGCCGCCGCCTACTCGGCCTTCGTCCAACCGAAAACCAGCCAAGCATATTTCGATTTTTCGTCGGGTTCGACAGTGTAGGTCATCTGCATGTCGCCGTCCTTGGCGTAGATATCCAGCCTGGGCGCGGTCTCCAGCTTGAGCCACGCCGAACTGTTGCTGAAGGACCAGGTTCCGCACCAGACGCAAGGCCCCGCCGTCGGATCACCCGGCTGATGAAAATTGTAGCGGCCGTCCGCCGTGATCTCCAGATAGTCAAACGCGCCGTAAAACGCGGTCACCGTCTGCTGGAATTCATTGGCGGCCGCTTCCTGTTCCGGTGTCGGCGCATCCTTCATATCGCGCGGCGGCCGGATGGCTCCGCCGTTCAGTTTCCATTTGCCGACAAAATCCTTCTGGGTCGGAAGATATTCCTCCTGCGCCTGCGCCGATGAAACATAAGCAAAAGGTGATATACTTGTGAGATCCACGGCCCCGATCGCAAATAAAAGCGTGGCGGCACAGATCGCCCTTGTTGGGTTTTGCATAAAAAATGTATCTCCAAGGGGGTAAGGGGAGTTCTATTGAGGATTTTGCAGCGCACGTTGCTTCGATGCCGATTCCCGCCCGCCATTTGCACGGTTAGCATCGTGGCCATCAATCTGGCAACGCAAGGCAGCTTCTCTCCGGCATCGCCCATGCGCCCGCGATCCCGGCCGGCTGAATATCGGCAGCTTAGAAGGTGATCTTCACCGAAGCTGCGCTGCGACTATGCGGACCATGATGGACGGCCTCGATGTTGTTGCCGTCGGGATCGAGCAGGAAGGCGGCGTAATAGCCGGGATGATAGGGCCGTTCGCCCGGCGCGCCATTGTCCGTGCCGCCAGCCGCCAGTCCGGCCTTGTAGAAGGCGTCGACCATGGCGTGGTCCCTTGCCTGGAAAGCCAGGTGATGGCGACCGGTGAGTTTTCCCTGTGCGGCCCGGCTGTCGGCAGTGGAGACAAACAGCTCGTCGGCCCAGAAAAAATCGTCGCCGCTCCCACCGATCGGAACATCGATCGCCTGCAGGACCGCCTCGTAGAAACGCCGGCTGGGCGCGAGATCCCTGACCACCAGTTGGATGTGGTCGATGAGCCGGCCGCGATGCAATTCCTGGGTTTCCATAAAGATGCCTCCTCGTGAGGTTCGAATTTAGGTTCGGACAGGGCGTCGTCAATGCGGATACTTGTTCTATCCCGCAAACAAAAAGCCCGCCGGGAGGGGATCCGGCGGGCCTTTGGAAAGCATGTCTAGCCTTCAGGGGTCTGAGGGGGATCAGACCTGGTAAGAACCTTTGTTGGCCGCGGAGGTTCCACCCGAACAAAAAATTGCCGATGGCCCGTCGAAACCGCGGAAGCGGTGGAGGCGATTTCTTCGCGAGAGCACTCACAGTTTGGAACTTTCCGCTCACAACCGGGTTGGGTGCCCCGGTGGGAGGAATTGCTATTGGATAGTTTTCAGAGGCTCGAAGCGCTGGTCGACAGCGCCGGTGTCGAGGATATCGAGGAAGCAACCGCTCTGCTGCGCCGGTTCAAGGGCAGGTCGCGCGAGGTCTCGGCAGCCATAGATGAGTTCATGCTCGATTTCATGACGTTGGTCTTCGTCGTCGAAAGCGGCGAAGAAGGTTTCGAAAAGCCGGTCCGCAAGCTCGCTCGCACCAAGCTTTCAAAGCTTGAGCGGATGGTGACTGTGATGGCGGAGGAAAAGCCGGCCTCCGGCGCCGGCCTATCCCTTCAGGATGGCGGCTAGCCTTGGAATGCCTTCGCTCACCGCGCGCCGGTCGGCGAGCGTGAAGGACAGCCGCAGCGTGTTGCGCCCGGTGCCGTCGGCATAAAAGGCGCCGCCCGGCACGAAGGCCACCCGCGCTTCTTTCACCGACCGCGCCAGAAGCTCGGTGGCGTCGGCCCCTTCCGGCAACGTTACCCAGACGAACATGCCGCCTTCCGGGCGGCTCCAGGTCACGCCTTCCGGCATATTGGATTCCAGTGCCGAGAGCAGCCCGTCGCGGCGCTCGCGATAGGCGCCGATAAGTTTTTCCACCTGGCCGTCGAAGACGGCTTCGGCGACACGATGCATCACCACCTGGTTGATCGACGGGCTGTGCAGGTCCGAGGCCTGCTTCATCAGCACCAGTTTCTCGACGATGTGGCGCGGGGCGCAAACCCAGCCGATGCGCATGCCCGGCGACAGTATCTTCGAGAACGAGCCGCAATAGAGCGTGCGCGCCTTGTCGATGCCGCCGGACCTGATGCAGTCGAGCGCCAGGATCGGCGGCACGCCGTCGCCGTCATAGCGCAGCGCGCGATAGGCGGCATCCTCGATGACGGCGATGTCGAGTTCGCCGGCAAGGCCGAGCACCGCCTCGCGCTGCTCACGGTTCAGCGTGTTGCCGGTCGGGTTGGCGAAATCCGGCACCAGATAGGCGAATTTGGCCTTGCCGCCATTTGCTGCCGCTGCCGCGCGATAGGCATCGGGCGTCATGTTGCCGCCGGCCGGGGTCAGCCGGTCGTAGCGAGGCTCATAGGCGTTGAAAGCCTGCAGCGCGCCGAGATAAGTCGGCCACGTCACCAGCGCGGTATCGCCCGGCGACAGGAACAGTTTGCCGAGATAGTCCAGCGCCTGCTGGGAGCCGGAAGTGATGAAGATATTGGCCTCGTCACAGGCGACGCCGAGCTTGCCCATCTGCCCGGCGAGCCAGCGCCGCAACGGCAGGTAGCCTTCCGAGACCTGGTACTGCAGCGCCGCACCCGCCTCGGCGCCGCCCAGCACCGAAGCATAGGCGTCACGGATCGGCTCGGCCGGGAACAACG
>NZ_RZPH01000752.1:0-3047 GCF_004022825.1 Mesorhizobium sp. M7A.F.Ca.CA.004.04.2.1 | reverse complement strand
CCTCACGTCTTGCCACCGGCGGCAGCGCCATCGACCGCTCGCGCCCGATCCGCTTCAGCTTCGACGGAACCATCGTGCAGGGCTTTGCCGGCGACACCATCGCCTCGGCGCTGCTGGCGGGTGACGTCGCGGTCGTCGGCCGCAGCTTCAAATACCACCGGCCGCGCGGCATATGGGGCGCCGGCGTCGAGGAGCCCAACGCGCTGGTCGATATCGGCGGCTTGTGGGCGACGCCCAACACGCGCGCCACGACCGAGCCGGCGCGCGACGGACTGGTGGCGAAAAGCGTCAATGCCACGCCCAGCGCACTGGCCGACCGCCACGCCTTCCTGGACCGTTTTGCGCGCTTCATCCCGGCCGCGTTCTACTACAAGACCTTCATGTGGCCGGACTGGCACAGGTTCGAGCCGCGCATCCGCGCCATGGCGGGGCTGGGCACGGTCGATGCCGACTGGACCTCGCCCGGCATGGCCGACCAGATCAACCATCATTGCGATGTGCTGGTTGTAGGCGCGGGACCGGCCGGGCTGGCAGCGGCAAGGCTGGCGTCTGGTGCTGGCCTGACTGTCACATTGATAGACGACCAGCAGAGCCCCGGCGGATCGCTTGGCCATCGTGCCGCGGAGATCGACGGCAAGCCGGCGGCCGTATGGGTCAAGGAGACGATTGCCGAGCTTGTCGCTGGCGGTCACCTCATCCTGCCTTCGACCACCGCCTTCGGCATCTACGACCACAATCTGGTCGGTCTGAATCAGCGCCATTTCGACGGCCGGCCGGATACGCTGTGGCGGGTCAGGCCGCGCCAGATCGTGCTGGCGACCGGCGCCATCGAGCGGCCGCTGCCTTTCGCCAACAACGATCTGCCGGGCATCATGTCGGCGGATGCGGCGTTCGCCTATCTCCGGCGCCACGCTGTGCTGGTCGGCCGCCGCATCGTCGTCGCCACCAACAATGACAGCGCCTATGAGGTGGCGGGGGCGCTTGCCGAGGCCGGCGCCGAAGTCAGGCTTGTCGACATCCGGCGCAACGGCAC
This sequence comes from Mesorhizobium sp. M7A.F.Ca.CA.004.04.2.1, assembly GCF_004022825.1. Taxonomy (NCBI): domain Bacteria; kingdom Pseudomonadati; phylum Pseudomonadota; class Alphaproteobacteria; order Hyphomicrobiales; family Phyllobacteriaceae; genus Mesorhizobium; species Mesorhizobium sp. M7A.F.Ca.CA.004.04.2.1. Next base: position 2,014 of record NZ_RZPH01000752.1, on the reverse strand, counting down.
GCCTGCCGCGCCGGCCAATGCCCGGTTGATCAAAGGGCGTTCTCTCGCATCCGCCAGCGGCAAGCTGCGCGTCGACGGCGTGACGCTCGACGACGGCACGAGGTTCGATGCCGATTGCGTCCTGGTCTCCGGCGGGTGGACGCCGACCATCCATCTCTTCGGCCAGGCCAAGGGCAAGCTCGCCTGGGGCGATGCGCGCGCCGCCTTCCTGCCAAGCGATCCGGGCGACGGCATCGCCGGGATCGGCGCCGCAGCCGGCGCGGTCTCCTTGTCGGAGGTGTTTGCTGGCGCCGGCCCCGCCTTTGCACCCCTCGGCCAGACGAAGGCTCCCCTACCGCGCAGCACCGGACCGGAGGCGACGGGAGGCATTCTCCCGGCATGGCCGATTCCGGGCTCGAAAGGCCGTATCTGGATCGATTACCAGAACGACGTGACGGTGAAGGACGTCGAACTGGCAGCGCGCGAAAACTTCGTCTCGGTCGAACATCTGAAGCGCTACACCACGCTCGGCATGGCAACCGACCAGGGCAAGACCTCCAACCTGCCCGGCCTGGCGCTGATGGCCGGTATCACCGGGCGTACGGTGCCGGAGGTCGGCACCACCACCTATCGTCCGCCATTCACCCCGGTGCCGCTGGCAAGCTTTGCCGGCGCGCGCGGCGGCGAGTTGATGGCGCCGGTGCGCCGGCTGCCGCTCGAAAACGTCCATCGCGCCAATGGCGCTGTCTTCCAGGAATATGGCGGCTGGCTGCGCCCTGCCCATTATGGCGGCAGCGCTGACGCGGAGCGTTCGATCGCGGACGAAGCACGGCGCGCGCGCCAGTCGGTCGCGCTGTTCGACGGTTCGACACTCGGCAAGATCGAGGTGATCGGGCCGCAGGCGGCCGCATTCGTGGATTTTCTGTACTACAACACCATGTCGACGCTGAAGCCGGGCCGCTGCCGCTACGGCTTCATGCTGTCGGAGAACGGCGTGGTCTTTGATGACGGCGTTCTGGTGCGGCTGGGCGAGCATCGCTTTGTCGTCTCGTGCTCGTCCTCGCATGTCGCTGCCGTTCACGCCCGGCTGGAGGAATGGCGACAGGACCGCTTCGGACGCGGCGCGATCTATATTCACAACGCCACATCGGACATGGCAACGTTGACAGTTTCAGGACCGAACGCCCGAAAACTGCTCGAAGCGCTGGATCTCGGTCTCTCGCTCGGCGACGCCGATCTTCCGCATATGGCCATCGGTCATGGCACCTACGCCGGCAACGAAGTCCGCATTGCCCGCGTCAGCTTCACCGGCGACAGGAGCTACGAGATTTCGATCCGGGCCGATCGCGCCGAGCCGTTATGGGCGCATCTGCGCAAGGCGGGCCAGGCGTTCGACGCCGTCGTCATCGGCCTGGAGGCGCTGATGATCCTGCGCGCCGAGAAAGGCTTTATCGTCATTGGCAAGGACACTGACGGCACCACCCTGCCGCACGATCTCGGCGTCGACGGCCCGCGCGTCAAGCGCCAGACCGAGTTCGTCGGCCGCCGCTCGCTGTTCACCGAAGAGGCCTCGCGTGACAACCGCATGCAGCTTGTCGGATTGGCGGTGCCGCAAGGCGAAGCGCCGCTGCCGACCGGAGCGCATGGCATCAAACGGAGCGACGGCAGATTGCGCAGCCAAGGCTTTGTCACCTCGAGCTACCACAGCCCGACGCTCGGCCGCCCGGTTGCGCTTGGCCTGATCGAGCGCGGTGCGACGCGGCATGGCGAGACGATAGACATCCAGCATCTCGGCAAGATCAGCAAGGCGACGATTACCGCCCCTTGCGCCTTCGACCCGGCAGGAGACCGGCTGCATGCGTGATCTCGCGGAAAAATGGTCCATTACTCCGGACTGGCAGAGCGCAGTCATCGCCACGCCGGATCTTGCGATACGAGCCGTCCTCGACCTCAACCAGTTGATGGTCAGCGGCGACCTCGACGCGTGGACACGGGCTTCCAGCATCGGCGGGACTGGCGTGGGGGGCTTTTGTAT
>NZ_RZPH01000751.1:0-3047 GCF_004022825.1 Mesorhizobium sp. M7A.F.Ca.CA.004.04.2.1 | reverse complement strand
GACCTGTCCGGTGTGCTGTCGCTGCGCTCGCTGGCCGATGCGCGGCTGATCCGCGACCTCAGCACGCAAAGCGACGAAGTCGTCATCCTCGGCGGCGGTTTCATCGGGTTGGAGATCGCAGCCACGTTGAGGGCCGCCGGTCGCACGGTGACAGTGGTCGAGGCGGTGGACCGGCTGCTCGGCCGCGCCGTGGCGCCGATCGTGGCGAGCCACGTCCGGCAACGGCTGGAGGCGACAGGCGTGCGCATCCTCACCGGCACCTCCATCGCCAGGCTCGATGGCGAAAACGGTCATGTCACGGCCGCCATCACCTCATCAGGCGAAAGGCTGCCGGCGCGCATGCTCATCGTCGGCGTTGGTGCCGTGCCGAATTTAGAACTGGCGCAGGCGGCCGGCCTCAGCATCGCCAACGGCATTCGCGTCGATCATCAGATGCGCACGTCGATGCCGGAGATTCTCGCCATTGGCGATGCTGCCTCCTACCGGCACTGGTTCACCGGCGGCGACGTGCGGCTGGAATCGGTGCAGAATGCCACCGACCAGGCGCGGCTTGCCGCGCGCACGATATCGGGCCATGCCGACGCCTATTCGGCGGTGCCATGGTTCTGGTCCGACATCGGCGACATCAAATTGCAGATGGTCGGCCTGACCGCCGGCGGCGACAGCCATGTCGTGCTGGGCGACCTGCCCGACAACAAGTTCTCGATCTACCACTATGCCGGCGACCGGCTGCTCGGTATCGAATCGGTCAACCGTCCCGGCGACCACATGCTTGGCCGCAAGATGCTCGGCGCCGGCTTCTCGCCGACGCCGCAGCTGGTTGCTGAGGGACCTGACGGTCTGAAGGCGGCGCTGGCCGCATTCCAGCAGGATGAGCCTGCAAGGGCTGCGGGCTAGCCCCCCGCTTACCCTCCCCCTTGTGGGGAGGGTCGCTGCGAAGCAGCGGGGTGGGGGTGGGCGCCAAGCCCCCACCCGGACCTTCGGCCCGACCTCCCCACACGGGGGAGGTAGAAGTTCAGGCGGCGCAGACTTCGCGGATCGAGCTTTCCAGGATGTCGAGTGCTTCGTTCATGACCTCGTCCTGGATGGTGATCGGCGCCAGGAAGCGGATGACGTTGCCGTAGACACCGCAGGTCAGCAGGATCAGGCCCTTGTCGAGCGCCTTCAACCGGATCGCATTGGCGATCTCGGCCGACGGCAGGCCCTTCTTGACGTCGTTGAACTCGACCGCATTCATGAAGCCGAGGCCTCTGATGTCGACGATCTCGGGCACGTCGTCACGGATCGACTGCAGCCGCTGCTTCAGCCTTGCGCCCAGCGTGTTGGCGCGGTCGCACAGGTTTTCGTCCTCGATCACGTCGAGCACGGCGTGCGCGGCGGCAACACCGATCGGGCTGCCGCCATAGGTGCCGCCGAGCCCGCCGGGGCCGGGCGCATCCATGATTTCGGCGCGGCCGGTGACCGCGGCCAAGGGAAAACCGCCGGCCAGGCTCTTGGCCATGGTGGTGATGTCGGCGGCCACCTCATGGTGATCCATCGCAAACATCTTGCCGGTGCGGGCAAAGCCGGTCTGCACTTCGTCGGCGATCAGCAGCATGCCGTGCTGGTCGCAAAGCTTGCGCAGCGCAACCAGGAAATCACGCGGCGCGTCGTAGAAACCGCCTTCGCCCTGAACCGGCTCGATGATGATGGCTGCGACGCGGGCCGGATCGACATCGGCCTTGAACAGCCGGTCGAGCGCGGCCAGCGAGTCGGCGACCGAGACACCGTGCAGCGGCACCGGGAACGGCGCATGATAGACGTCGCCCGGCATGGCGCCGAAGCCGACCTTGTAGGGCACGACCTTGCCGGTAAGCGCCATGCCCATGAAGGTGCGGCCATGGAAGCCGCCGGCGAAGGCGATGACCGCCTGACGGCCGGTGGCATTGCGGGCGATCTTGATGGCGTTCTCTACCGCCTCGGCCCCGGTGGTGACGAAGATCGTCTTCTTCTCGAACTTGCCAGGCAGCATGCCGTTCAGCCGTTCGGCCAGGCGCACATAGCTCTCATAGGGCACCACCTGGTGGCAGGTGTGGGTGAAGCGGTCGAGCTGTGCCTTGACCGCCTCGATCACCCTGGGATGGCGATGCCCGGTGTTGACCACGGCGATGCCCGACGAGAAATCGATATAGCGACGTCCCTCGACATCCCAGATTTCCGAATTTTCAGCCCGGTCGGCATAGATCTGCGTGGTCATGCCGACGCCGCGGGAAATCGATTGGTTCTTGCGTTCGGAAATGGCTGAATTCTTCATCGTATCCTCACCGGGCCGGCGCCCGTCCTGTTTGATGCCGTTGAGACGTCTTCTGACCTTATTTCACGTTTTCCTCAAGTCGGCACCACCGGCAGGCGATTGGGCCTGCGACAGGTGGATCCCGGCGCTTAACCAGTTGCCCGATACACGTACGACACCGGTTTCCTTTTCCCGGGGATCGACTATCCTCCAGATATCCGCGAGGTCTCGCGATCCGCGCTAGCCGCCCACGGGGCTGGGGGAGTCCATGAGCAGGAACGCGACATCGTCCGTCTCGCGGCCGTCGGTCAAAACCCCCTGCCTGTTTTCTTGTCCGATCGCCTCGGTGCTTTTCGCTTGCACGGCGGCTCTTCTGCTAACCGGCTGCCAGAAGCAGGAGGCGGCGGACAAGAAATTGCCGGTCATGGTGCGCACCGAAACGGTGGCGATGGCCGACTATGCGCCAAGGACCTCACTGACCGGGGTGATCGCGGCGCGTACGCTGAACAATCTGTCGTTCCGGGTCGGCGGTCGCGTCGCCGAACGGTTTGTCGATGTCGGCCAGCATGTCGATCAAGGCACGGTGCTCGCCCGGATCGATCCGCAGGAGCAGGAATCCGATCTGCGCTCGGCGCAGGCCGATCTCGACGCGGCGCAGGCGCAATTGACCCAGTCCGCCGCCGCCTTCGAACGGCAGAAGACGCTGCTCGCCCAGGGTTTTACCACCAGGCGCGATTATGACGCCGCGGACCAGGCCCTGAAGGTGGCACAAGGC
>NZ_RZPH01000074.1:0-11295 GCF_004022825.1 Mesorhizobium sp. M7A.F.Ca.CA.004.04.2.1 | reverse complement strand
CCTCAAGGCCGGCTGGATCACCGAAGACGAGCTTGCAGCCGAAGAAGTCTCGGCTGACGAAGCCGTTGGTGCGTGAGGTGAAACCGCATCGCACCGAACCCGCCCCTGGACGAGATGAACGATCGCACCTGCATCGTTACGCGCAAACAAGCCGAACCGGATGATCTGATCCGGTTCGTCGTCGGCCCGGATTCGGCCGTCGTTCCCGACATCAAGAGAAATCTGCCCGGCCGCGGTTGCTGGGTGAGCGCCGACCGCCTACATATCGACAAGGCTGCGGCGAAGAACCTCTTTGCCCGCGCCTTCAAGGCACAGGTGGTCGTGCCGCCCGATCTTGGCGGCATGATCGACGGGCTGCTTTCCAGGCACGCTCTGGGCATGCTTGGTCTTGCCCGTAAGGCAGGCGCAATTTCGCTTGGTGCTACCAAGGTCGAAAGTGCTGTTCGCGGCGGATTGGCGCTTTTCGTGCTCCACGCGACCGAGGCGTCCGATGACGGCGTGCGCAAGATCAGCCAGGCGCGACGGGCGACAGTCCATCTCGGCGGGCCCGCCATCCTTGCCTACAAACTTTTCTCCGAGGTCGAGTTGAGCTTGGCATTGGGGGGTACAAATGTGATACATGCTGCCGTTCTCGCGGGAGACGCGGGCAGGGCGGTCCAGAAGCGCATGGTTGCGCTCGACCGGTATCGGGGCGGTTCCCCGGACGATCTGGCAATGCTTGCGGCTGTTGCTGACGAAGATGATGCCGCAGAGGATATGGAATGAGCGATACGAAATCGGGTGACGACAATACGCTGAGTGTGACGCCGAAGAAGACCTTGACGCTGAAGCGCCCCGGTATGGAGCAGGGCACTGTGCGCCAGAACTTCTCGCACGGCCGCACCAAGCAGGTCGTCGTCGAAACCAAGAAGCGCAAGTTCTCGATGCCCGGCGACAAGCCGGAGCCTGTTGCCGCCCCCGTCTTCACACCGAAGCCGGCGGTCGTGGCCGCACCCGTCGTGCCGGAAGCACCGAAGGCGCCGCCACCCCCGCCGCCACCGGCCCCGGTCGAGCGCAGCGGCATGGTGCTGAACGAACTGTCGCGCAGTGAAATGGAAGCACGCCGCAGGGCGCTCGAGGGCTCGAAGGTTCGCGAGGTCGAGGACCGCCAGCGCGCCGCCGAGGATGCCAAGCGTCGCGCCGAGGACGAAGAGCGCCGCAAGCGCGAACGCGATGAATCCGCACGCCGCCAGGCCGAGGAAGAGGCGCGGTTGCAGACCGAGGCCGAATCCCGCCGTCGGGCTGAGGAAGAGGCGCGTCGCCGCGCGCCATTGGCTGCCGAACTGGCAACAGTCGATGACGAGGAAGTGGCCAAGCCGAAGCGGGTTGGCGCCGGCGCACCGGTGCGCCGTCCGGTCACGCCCGAAGTGGCGCGTCCGGCCAAGCCGACCAAGGCCGAGGAAGACCGCCGCCGCGGCAAGCTGACGCTGAATTCAGCATTGTCCGACGAAGACGCGCGAGCCCGTTCGCTGTCGTCGATGCGTCGCCGCCAGGAAAAATTCAAGCGCGCGATGCACAATGAGCCGCGCGAGAAAGTCATGCGCGAAGTGATCCTGCCAGAGACCATTACGATCCAGGAACTGGCGCAACGCATGTCCGAGCGCGCGGTCGACCTGGTCAAGTTCTTCATGAAGCAGGGCCAGATCCTGAAGCCGGGCGACGTCATCGATGCCGACACGGCCGAGCTGGTTGCTACCGAATTCGGCCACACGGTCCGCCGCGTCGCCGAGTCCGACATCGAGGAAGGCCTGTTCAACATCGCCGACAATGCCGAGGACCTGGTTTCGCGTCCGCCGGTCGTGACGATCATGGGTCACGTCGATCATGGCAAGACCTCGCTGCTCGACGCGATCCGCAACGCCAATGTCGTCTCCGGCGAAGCCGGCGGCATCACCCAGCATATCGGCGCCTACCAGGTCGAGAAGAACGGTCACAAGATCACCTTCATCGACACGCCCGGCCACGCCGCCTTCACGGCGATGCGTGCTCGTGGCGCCCAGGCGACCGACATTGCCATCCTGGTGGTTGCCGCCGACGACAGCGTCATGCCGCAGACGATCGAATCGATCAGCCATGCCAAGGCGGCCGGCGTTCCGATCATCGTGGCGATCAACAAGATCGACAAGCATGATGCCGATCCGCAGAAAGTGCGCTCCGAACTGCTGCGCCACGAGGTTTTCGTCGAATCCATGGGCGGTGAAGTTCTGGACGTCGAAGTGTCGGCGACCAAGGGCACCAATCTCGACAAGCTGCTCGAGGCGATCCTGCTGCAGGCCGAAATTCTCGACCTGAAGGCCAATCCGGATCGTACCGCCGAGGGTGTCGTCATCGAAGCCCAGCTCGACAAGGGCCGTGGCCCCGTCGCGACCGTGCTGGTGCAGACCGGCACGCTGATGCCGGGCGACATCCTTGTTGCCGGCAACGAATGGGGCCGGGTGCGTGCGCTGGTCAACGATCGTGGCGTGCAGATCAAGGAAGCGCCGCCGGCGATGCCGGTGGAAGTGCTTGGCTTGCAGGGCACACCGCAGGCCGGCGATCGCTTCGCCGTGGTCAACAACGAGGCCCGTGCCCGCGAGATCACCGAATACCGCCAGCGGCTGGCGCGCGAGAAGGCGGTTGCCAAGCATGCCGGCCAGCGCGGTTCGCTTGAGCAGATGATGTCGCAATTGCAGACAAGCGGGCTGAAGGAATTCCCGCTGGTCATCAAGGGCGACGTGCAGGGCTCGATCGAGGCGATCAACGCCGCACTCGACAAACTCGGCACCGACGAAGTGCGTGCGCGCATCGTCCATGCCGGCGCCGGCGCCATCACCGAAAGCGACGTGTCGCTGGCGGAGACTTCGGGTGCCGCGATCATCGGCTTCAACGTCCGCGCCAACGTCCAGGCGCGTGCCGCCGCAGCGGCGGCTGGCATCGAGATCCGCTACTACTCGATCATCTACAACCTCGTGGATGACGTGAAGGCGGCTCTGTCGGGCCTGCTGTCGCCGGAGCGTCGCGAGACCTTCATCGGCAACGCGCAGATCCTCGAGATCTTCGACATCACCAAGGTCGGCAAGATCGCCGGCTGCCGTGTCACCGAAGGCAAGGTCGAGCGTGGCGCGGGTGTGCGCCTGATCCGTGACAACGTCGTCATCCACGAAGGGACGCTGAAGACCCTGAAGCGCTTCAAGGACGAAGTTTCGGAAGTCCCCGGCGGCCAGGAGTGCGGCATGGCCTTCCAGAATTACGAAGACATGCGCGTCGGCGACGTCATCGAGTGCTTCCGCGTCGAGATGGTGACCCGGACACTCTGAGTTCGAGTGACTTGTCCATACCGGGCGGTGGCCGAAAGGCCGCCGCCCGAGGTCTATTGAGAACGACCCATATGAGACATGCGGCACGGTCCCATCCCGCGCCTCACGCTTCAGGATAGAGAAAAATGCCCCGTCCAACCACATCCAGCCCATCCCAGCGCATGCTGCGCGTCGCCGAACAGGTGCGCCATGCGCTGTCCGAAACCCTGCAGCGCGGCGAGATCATCGATCCGCTGATCGAGAACACCGTGGTGTCGGTCTCGGAAGTGCGCATGTCGCCCGATTTGAAGGTCGCTACCGCTTTCGTTTCGCCACTCGGCGCCAAGGATACCGATGCGGTGGTCGAGGCGCTGAACAAGCATGCGAAATTCATCCGTGGCCGTGTCTCCGGCGCGCTGCGGCAGATGAAATTCATGCCGGAGTTTCGCTTCAAGCTCGACACCTCCTTCGACAATTTCGCCAGGATCAACGACCTCTTGAAATCGCCGGAAGTGGCGCGCGATCTGGGTCCTGAGGACCAGCAAAACGCGGACCAGGACAAAGACGACAACAAGGACACCGAATAGTGGCGCGCCGCGGCAAGAAGAAGGGCCGGCCGATCTCGGGCTGGCTGATCCTGGACAAGCCGGTCGGCATGGGCTCGACCGAAGCCGTCTCCAAGATCAAATGGCTGTTCCAGGCGGAAAAAGCCGGCCATGCCGGCACGCTCGATCCGCTGGCGTCCGGCATGCTGCCGATCGCGCTTGGCGAGGCCACCAAGACCGTTCCCTACGTGCAGGACGGCGCCAAGATCTATCGCTTCACCGTCGCATGGGGGCAGGAGCGCTCCACCGATGACCTCGAAGGTCCGGTGTCGAAGGAGTCCGATCTGCGTCCGTCGGAAGCCGAGGTGCTCGCCCTGCTGCCGAAATACACCGGCGTCATCATGCAGACGCCGCCGCAATTCTCGGCCATCAAGATCGCCGGCGAGCGCGCCTATGATCTGGCCCGCGACGGTGCGACGGTCGACATACCCGCGCGAGAGATCGAGATCGGCCGTCTGGACGTTGTCGAGCATGGCGCCGACCATACTGTTTTCGAGGTCGAGTGCGGCAAGGGCACCTATGTGCGTTCGCTGGCCCGCGACATGGGCCGCGACATGGGCTGTTTCGGCCATATCAGCGAATTGCGCCGGGTCGAGGTCGAACCGTTCACCTCGGAGGACTTCGTTACCATCGCCGAGTTGGAAGCTGCCCGTTTCGGCGTGGTGGAGGGAAACGCGGACGCGACTGATATCGCCGACGCTACGGTAGCCGCCGACACGGCAGAGGCTGCCGACAAGGTGGAAGTGCCAATCGACTTCGATGCCATCGATGCGCTCCTGGTCGACACATCGGCTGCCCTCGATTGCCTGCCGCAGATCGCCATCAGCGACGATGCGGCGACCAAGATCCGCCTTGGCAACCCAGTCATCATCCGCGGCCGCGATGCACCGGTGGAAGCCGAGGAAGCCTGCGCCACGGCGCGCGGCAAGCTGGTCGCCATCGGTGCCATCGAGCAAGGCATGTTCAAGCCCAAGCGGGTCTTTGCCGGGTGACGGCTCTCGTCTAACTTCAGTTCGACTCTACGTTCGAGGGGCACATGGCAAAGGCCGAAGCGGTGAACAAACGGGCGCCGGTGAAAACGCGCCGGCCGCCGGTCGGTGCGTCGCCTGGCACGCTGATCGCCGACCCCTCGGCGCGTCGCAGCGAACTCAGGCTGACGCTGATCTCGCCCGAAAAATTCAAGACCATCGAAAATGCCAGCATCGACGACCTCAACACCCATTGCGACAAATGGCCGGTCCTCTGGCTCGACTGCACCGGCCTCGCCAACATCCCGCTGATCGAGGAGATCGGCCGCATTTTCAGCCTGCATCCGCTGGCGCTGGAGGACGTCGTCAACACCGGCCAGCGGCCGAAGGTCGACTTCTTCGAGGACCATGCCTTCGTCGTCGTCAGGATGATCGACGACGTCACCTCGCATCGCTATGAGCAGATCGCCGTCTTCTTCGGCAGCAACGTCGTCGTTACATTCAAGGAGCGGGAAGGCGATCCGTTCGATCCGGTGCGCAAGCGCATCGAAAGTTCGGCGCCCAACCGGCTGCGCGCCCGCGGCGCCGATTACCTCGCCTATGCGCTGATCGATGCCATCGTCGACAGCTATTTTCCGCCGATCGAGGCCGCCGGCGACACGGTCGACAGCATCGAGGACGAGATGCTGCATTCGCCGCACAAGCATCAGATGCGGCAACTGCATGAATTGCGGCGCGACGCCAACGTGCTGAAAGGCGTGCTTTGGCCAATGCGCGATGCGCTGGCGACGCTGATCCGCAACGATGTGCCCTATGTGAAGGCCGAGACCAAGATCTTCCTCAACGACACGCTCGACCATGCGCTGCGGCTGATCGAACTGGTCGAAACCCAGCGCGACATGCTGACCGGCCTGATCGAAATGCACCTGTCGCTGAGCCAGGCGCGCACCAACGACGTCATCAGCTATCTCACCATCGTATCGGTCATCTTCATGCCGCTCACCTTCCTGGTCGGCATCTGGGGCATGAATTTCGACCCGGAGTCTTCGCCCTGGAACATGCCGGAACTGAAGGCCTATTATGGCTATCCCTTGTCGCTGCTGTTCATGGCGCTTGTCGCGTTCGGGCTGATCGCCTTCTTCAAATGGAAGAAATGGCTTTGACAAGGATAAACCTGCCATTTTGGGCCTGAAAAGCCGGCTGGTGAATTGGGCTGGTGTTTTCCGGGGAATTGCACTATATGCGCCGCAGCATAGCGCTGTGACGCTTTGCTTGCACCGGCCCCTGCTGGACGACATCCCGGCTGAGGGCGACCCGTTTCCTCAAACAGATAAGGAAAAACACGATGTCGATTACTGCCGAGCGCAAACAGGAATTGATGGGTGAATTCGCAACCGCCAAGGGCGATACCGGGTCTCCGGAAGTCCAGGTGGCCATCCTTTCCGAGCGCATCAAGAACCTGACCGACCATTTCAAGGACCACAAGAAGGATAACCATTCCCGCCGTGGTCTGCTTGCTCTCGTCTCCCAGCGCCGCAGCCTGCTTGATTATCTCAAGCGCAAGGACGACGCGCGCTACCAGACGCTGATCGAGAAGCTCGGTCTGCGTCGTTGACGAATTGACCGGCGGGCTTTCGAAGGAGAGCCCGCCGGTCGCGCATTCTGCCAGTCGTATCGACTGGCCAGACCCGGTTTCGATCGTGCAGAGGGCACTCGAAACCGCCCATGGACGGTCATGGGGCAGGATTGCAGGACGCTCGCGCGCGCTCGCCGCGCCGAAATTACCCGAGCTTCCCGTTGTCTTGCCCGTGGCTGCCCGAGAAAGGAAGCCAGGGAAAGGGCATCCGCGCACCGTGAAACGGCGCGGCCCTTTCCTCATATTAAGGACAAGACATGTTCAATCACCACAAAGTGGAAATCGAATGGGGCGGCCGTCCGCTCATCCTCGAAACCGGCAAGATCGCACGCCAGGCTGACGGCGCGGTGCTCGCCACCTACGGCGAGACCAAGGTTCTCGCCACCGTTGTTTCGATGAAGGAGCCGAAGCCCGGCCTCGATTTCTTCCCGCTGACCGTCAACTACCAGGAAAAGACTTACGCCGCCGGCAAGATCCCGGGTGGCTATTTCAAGCGTGAAGGCCGTCCGAGCGAGAAGGAAACGCTGGTTTCCCGCCTCATCGACCGCCCGATCCGCCCGCTCTTCGCCTCCGGCTACAAGAACGACACGCAGATCGTCGTCACCGTCGTCCAACATGACCTCGAGAACGATCCCGACATCCTGTCGATCGTGGCCACCTCGGCTGCCCTGACGCTCTCGGGCGTGCCCTTCATGGGCCCGATCGGCGGCGCCCGCGTTGGCTATATCAACGGCGAATACGTGCTCAACCCGCATGTCGACGAGATGCAGGAATCGAAGCTCGACCTGATCGTCGCCGGCACCACCGACGCCGTGCTGATGGTTGAGTCCGAGGCCAAGGAATTGGGCGAAGAGCTGATGCTCGGCGCCGTCATGTTCGGCCACAAGGGTTTCCAGCCGGTCATCGACGCCATCATCAAGCTGGCCGAAGTCGCCGCCAAGGAGCCGCGCGACTTCACCGCGCCGGACTATTCCGCGCTTGAAGCCGAGATGCTGAAGATCGTCGGCGACGAACTCAGCAATGCCTACAAGAACGTCGACAAGCAGAAGCGCTACGCCGCCGTCGACGCCGTCAAGGCGAAGGTCAAGGCAGCGTTCGCCCCGGTCGAAGGCGAAGATGCCAAGTACACCTCCGAGCAGATCGGTTCGGTTTTCAAGGAACTCCAGGCCAAGGTCGTGCGCTGGAACATTCTCGACACCGGCTCGCGCATCGATGGCCGTGACCTGAAGACAGTCCGCAAGATCGTCTCTGAAGTCGGCGTCCTGCCACGCACCCACGGTTCGGCGCTGTTCACCCGCGGCGAGACCCAGGCGCTGGTCGTTGCAACGCTCGGCACCGGCGAGGACGAGCAGTATGTCGATTCCCTGACCGGCATGTACAAGGAGAAGTTCCTCCTTCACTACAACTTCCCTCCCTACTCGGTCGGCGAGACCGGCCGCATGGGTTCGCCGGGTCGCCGCGAAATCGGCCACGGCAAGCTTGCCTGGCGCGCCATTCGCCCGATGCTGCCGAGTGCCGACCAGTTCCCCTACACGCTGCGCGTCGTCTCGGAGATCACCGAGTCCAACGGTTCGTCGTCGATGGCCACCGTCTGCGGCACCTCTCTGGCGCTGATGGATGCCGGCGTGCCGCTGGCCAAGCCCGTCGCCGGTATTGCCATGGGCCTGATCAAGGAGGGCGAGCGTTTCGCCGTTCTGTCCGACATCCTTGGTGATGAGGATCACCTCGGCGATATGGACTTCAAGGTCGCCGGCACCGCCAACGGCATCACCTCGTTGCAGATGGATATCAAGATCGAAGGCATCACCGAGGAGATCATGAAGATCGCGCTGGACCAGGCCAAGGATGGCCGCCAGCACATCCTCGGCGAGATGGCGCATGCTCTGACCGGCGCGCGTTCGGAACTCGGTGAGTTCGCACCGCGCATCGAAGTGATGCACATCCCGACCGACAAGATCCGTGACGTGATCGGCTCGGGCGGCAAGGTGATCCGCGAGATCGTCGAAAAGACCGGCGCCAAGATCAACATCGAGGACGACGGCACGGTCAAGATCGCTTCGTCCAACGCCAAGGAGATCGAGGCGGCGAAGAAGTGGATCCACACCATCGTCGCCGAGCCGGAAGTCGGCGAGATCTACGAAGGTACGGTCGTCAAGACCGCGGATTTCGGCGCTTTCGTCAACTTCTTCGGTCCGCGTGACGGCCTCGTCCACATCTCGCAGCTTGCCAACGACCGGGTCGCCAAGACCTCGGACGTGGTCAAGGAAGGCGACAAGGTCTGGGTCAAGCTGATGGGCTTCGACGAGCGCGGCAAGGTCCGCCTGTCGATGAAGGTCGTTGACCAGGCCACCGGCAAGGAACTCGCCCGCGACAAGAAGAGCGAAGGCGAAGAAAACGCCGCCTGAACGTCTTGAGTTCATGAATTGAAGCGGGCGCGGCTTATGTCGCGCCCGTTTTCATTTCAGCCCCGGTTTTCACTTTCAAATAGCCCAGACAAGTCGAGATCGAACGATGTCCGCCGAGCCGTTGAAGACGCTTTTCCATCCCTTCGAGGCCGAGGCTGTTGCTTTGCCGGGAAAGGGCGAGCGCGTGCTGTTTCTCGGCGCTGAGCCGGGTTTTCGCCTGCCTGAAGGCTTCGAGGCGACGCTTCACCTCGTGCAGGGCTTCCGGCCGCATTTTAGCGCGCTGCAGGCGTCTGGCTGCGCCGTCACCGCGCAAGTGGAAGGCGATGGCTTCGATATGGCACTTGTGCTTGCCGGCCGGCATCGGGGTCTGAACGAAGTGCGCCTCGCGGAGGCGCTTGAGCGTGTGGCGCCGGGCGGCTTGGTCGTCGTTGGCGGCGGCAAGGACGATGGCATTGCCAGCCTGCGCAAGCGGGTCGGCGAACTTGTCCCCCTCGAGGGCCATCTGCCGAAATATCACGGCATCGCCTTCTGGTTACGCCGTCCCGCCGACCTCGCCGCCGCGGAGGAACTGCGCGCCGCCAATCCCGCTCTGCTGGTTGAAAACCGGTTCCGCACCGCGCCCGGCATGTTTTCCTTCGACCGGATCGATACCGGCTCGAAATTGCTGGTCGAGAACCTGCCCAATGATCTGCGTGGCAACATTGCCGATTTCTGCGCCGGCTGGGGGTATCTGGCTGCCGAGATCGCCGTCCGCTCACCGGGCATTTCAGCGCTCGACCTCTATGAGGCCGATTTCGCCTCGCTCGAAGCCGCAAAGCTCCATCTGGCAGGGGTCGGCCAGTCGATCGCCAGGAATTTCTTCTGGATCGATCTGCTGAAGGAACCGGTCGAGAAGCGCTACGACGCGATCGCCATGAACCCGCCCTTTCACCGCAGCCGGGCGGCCGAGCCGGAGATCGGCGCCGGCATGATCCGCGCGGCGGCCAAGGCCTTGAAACCAGGTGGTCGGCTGTTCATGGTCGCCAACCGCCAGCTTCCCTATGAGCCGATCCTGGCGGCCGCTTTTTCGAGCCATGCCGAACTCGCCCGCGACGGCATGTTCAAGGTGCTTGTCGCTCGTCGTTGATACAATGCACCGCGTTCAATGCAGATTGGCGACGCGTCGGACCTCATCGGTGACATGCACGTCGCCGACCCTGATCTTGAGGGGGGCCGGCCTGCCGTACAGGTAGCCTTGCACCACCTCGCAGCCGGCTGCCCTGAGCAGCGTCGCCTGGCTTTCGGTCTCGACGCCTTCGGCAATGATGCTGACGCCGAGCGCGCGCGAAAGCCCGACGATCGTCGAGACGACCGCGCCGGAGCTGGAGTCGGTGTCGAGGCGGCTGACGAAGGACCGGTCGATCTTCAGCTTGCCGAATGAGAAATCGATCAAATAGCTCAAATTGGAATAGCCGGTACCGAAATCGTCGACGGCGACCGAGATGCCCATATCCGCAAGCTCCTTCAGGATGGCGGCGGCGCGGTCGCGGTCCTGCATCATCGCCGTCTCGGTCACTTCCAGCTCCAGCCGCGACGGCTTGATGCCGGTGCTCGTCATGGCGTCGTGCACGATGCCGACGAAGTCCTTGGTCATGAACTGGACGGGCGAGATGTTGACGGCGACGAAGCAATCGTCGGGCAGATGCCGGGCGTCGCTGCAGGCTTTGCGCAGCACCCATTCGCCGATCGGGCCGATCATGCCGGTTTCCTCGGCGATCGGAATGAACTCCATAGGCGGGATCATGCCGCGTTCCGGATGCCGCCAGCGGATAAGCGCTTCATACCCGACGATGCGGCCGGTCGGGAGATCGAGCTGCGGCTGGTAATGAAGGTCGAAGTCACCACGTTCGAAGGCTATGTGCAGTTCGGATTCGATCCATTGGCGATGGTCGGCGACCCTGCCCATTTCGGCATGGAAGACCGACCAGTTGCCGACGCCGCTGGCGCGCGCGTTCTGCAGCGCCAGATTAGAGCGGCGCAGGATGAGGACCGGATCGACGCCGTCCTTTGGCATCGCCACGATGCCGACCGACAGGCTGACCGATTGCAGGTGCGTACCGAGATCATAGGGCTCCATCATCTCGTCGATGAGCCTCTCTATGGTGCTTTCCAAGGACCCCGCGACTTGATTGTCGGGCAGCAGGATCGCGAATTCACCGGCGCCGATGCGTCCGATCAGCGCGCGCGGTGGCACGCACGTCTTCAAGCGCTTGGTGAAGGCGCGGATCAACTCGTCGCCCTGGCTGTAGCCGATGGCGTCATTGATCTGCTTGAAGCGGTCGATGTCGATATCGATGAGGAACATCGGCTCGCCGGTCCGGCTGGTCG
>NZ_RZPH01000750.1:0-3048 GCF_004022825.1 Mesorhizobium sp. M7A.F.Ca.CA.004.04.2.1 | reverse complement strand
TTTCGGCACTGACTGCCAGCCGCCCTCGGTGATGGCGCGCGCGCCATAGCCGAGGCGCTTGGCGCCGTCGAAAGTCCCGCTGATCGCCGGATGGGTCTTGAAGCGCTGGAATTCCTCGAAGGGCGACAGCCAGGGGTTCTTGTAATTGAGGTGGAGGACGAAGCCGACCGCCACCTGATTGTCCTCGAGATGGTAGAGGAACGAGCCGCCGCCGGTCTTCAAGTCAAGCGGCCAGCCGAAGGAATGCTGGACCAGGCCCGGACGGTGGTTCTCCGGCTTGACCTGCCAGAGTTCCTTCAGGCCGATGCCGTATTTGCCCGGTTCGCGGCCATCGGAAAGCTTGTATCTGGCGATCAACTGCTTGGCGAGCGAGCCGCGAGCGCCCTCCCCGATCAGCACATATTTGCCCATCAGCGCCATGCCGGGTGCGAAACCCGGACCGTGCGTTCCGTCCTTCTCGACGCCCATGTCGCCGGTGACGACACCGGTGACGGCGCCTTGCTCATTGTAGAGCAGGCCGGCGGCGGCAAAGCCCGGATAGATCTCGACGCCGAGCGCTTCGGCCTTGGTCGCCAGCCAGCGGCAGACATTGCCGAGCGAGACGATGTAGTTGCCGTGATTGTTCATCAGCGGCGGCATCAGCATGTTGGGCAGGCGAAACGAGCCGGCAGGACCAAGGACGAGGAAATGGTCTGATGTGACCGGCGTCTTGAAGGGATGGCCGTCCTCATCGCGCCAGCCCGGCAAGAGCCGGTCGATGCCGATCGGATCGACAACGGCGCCGGAGAGGATATGGGCGCCGACCTCACCGCCCTTCTCCAGGACGACGACCGAAAGCTCGGGATTGACCTGCTTGAGGCGGATGGCTGCGGCGAGGCCGGCAGGGCCGGCGCCGACGATAACCACGTCGAATTCCATGCTTTCGCGTTCGATGTCGCTCATCAACCCCTCCGCACTGGCTTATCCCATTCGGGTATCTTGCTGGCTCCCGCGCTGCATAGCGCATCAATTGACGACAGGAAACCGGCGCATACGTGACAATGCCGTTTTGGCCAAAAAGTCGCGCATTGCGAGGCTGGAAGACTGCTTTTCGCCCGGCATTGCCTGCGAGGCGCGCGTTTTTAATTGTTCGACGGCTTGCTTATCGGCCATACTTCACGCCATGCGCATTCCTGGGCCAGCCGGCTTTTCATCGACGCGCTTTCTTTTCCCGCCCGGCCGGATCCGCCGGGCGCTCCTTTTGGCCCTTCTGATGCTGGCGCCGCATCACGCTGCCGCCGACGAAGTGAAGGTCTGGGCGGCTGGCGCCTACTCCTTCTCCGACGAGCTTGGCGGCTTCCACATCACCGGCGCCTCGGGCATCGGAACGAAGGACGATCCGTTCGTCATCACCGAAGAGCTGAATTCGTCAACGCCGGTGACGCTGACGATCCGCACGACAAAACCGATCCAGGCATTCGGCAAGGCCGACGAATTCGCCAACGGCATGATGTATATGCGCATCGAGGTGCTCAACAACAGCGGCCAGGCCTGGGTCGAATTCCAGTTCGAATTGCAGGAGATCCTGAATCGGCCGAGCGTGTTCGGCGACGGGCTTTCCTTCGACCAGCGCAACAAGACGCCGGACAATATCTTGTCGAGCAATTTCGCCGATTTCGATCGCGATTTCGAACCCTATGACCGGCTGCTGTTCAGGAATGGCAAGGTCGACCCGCTGAAAACCGCCAGGTTCGAATTCCTGATGACTGATTACACACCGCGATGGACGTTTTACCTCGTGCAGGATCCACGCATACCGACGGGATGAGGCGCGGATGCGGGGCGCGCTCTCCCCCCTCGAGGGGCGGCACGACCGGACGCGACTCCCCTTCGCCGACAGAGGAGGTTGACGCTCTACGCGCGACGACCCCCTCTGGCCTGCCGGCCATCTCCCCCTCAAGGAGGGAGATTGGCTGTCATCACCGCTTTCGCCAATCACAAACTTGCAAATCGTGCTCGCGCGGATGAATGTGCCGGCATGACTGCCGCTTCCCCAAACAACATACCTGACATCGCCGACTTGCTGGCCTTTTACGCCAGCGTGGGCGTCGACGAGGCGCTTGAAGACCAGCCCGTGAACCGATTCGCCGAGGTTGCGCCATAGCCCATGGAGCGCGCGGCGGCGTCTTCGGGCGATATCGCCGCACCGCAGCGTTCGACGAATATGTCTCGCCCCGAACCAAGTGACAGATCAAGTGCGCCGCCGGTTGCGCGCCCAACGTCGGCCACCGTTCCCGACGAAGCGCAGGCGGCACTGGCTCGCCAATTGGCGACGACAGCAACGACGCTGGACGAGCTTCGCCAGCACATGGCGGCATTCGAGGGCTGCAATCTCAAGGCCACCGCCAAGAGCCTGGTGTTCGCCGACGGCAACCCGGACGCCGCCGTGATGCTGGTCGGCGAGGCACCCGGCCGCGACGAGGACATCGAGGGCCTGCCCTTCGTCGGCCGATCGGGTCGGCTGCTCGACCGCATGCTGGCGGCGATCGGGCTCGACCGTACTTCAGTCTATATCGCCAATGTCATTCCCTGGCGGCCGCCGGGCAATCGCACGCCGACGCCGCACGAAACCGAGATCTGCCGGCCGTTCATCGAGCGGCAGATCGAACTGGTCAATCCGAAGGTGCTGATCAACCTTGGCGGCCCGTCAGCCAAGACCTTGCTCAACACCTCGGAAGGCATATTGCGGCTGCGCGGCAACTGGCGCGCCCACACGACGGCGTCCGGCATCGCCATCCCGGCCATGCCGACGCTGCATCCGGCCTATCTCCTGCGAACCCCGTCGCACAAGAAGCTGGCGTGGCGGGATTTTCTCGAAGTCAAGGCGAAGCTGCGTGCACTTGGGTGATTGGCCAATCTCCTCCACGAGGGGGGAGATTGGCTGTCATCTCCGCTTTCGCCAATCTCCAATGTGGATAGGCGAACGCCGGCAAGAACTATGACCTCAGACGTAATTGAAATGCCCCCCTCTCCCAGTCTAACCATGCCCTCATGACAACAGCCCAAACC
>NZ_RZPH01000749.1:0-3049 GCF_004022825.1 Mesorhizobium sp. M7A.F.Ca.CA.004.04.2.1 | reverse complement strand
AGTAGAAACAGCAGCGTCGCGCGCCGCGCATGCGTTGTTTCAGGCAGCCGCCGGCGCGTGGCGATCATGTGCCACAAGGCCACGACGAAAACCGTGTAGGCGCCAAGCCGATGGACGAACTGCACCGTCTTCGGGCTCTCGAAGAAGTTGCGCCATGCCGGCTCGAGGATCAGCAGATCGCCAGGGATGATCTTGCCGTCCATCAACGGCCAGGTGTTGTAGCTCAGGCCCGCATCGAGCCCGGCTACCAGGCCGCCGAGATAGATCTGGATCAGCGCCAGCAGCACGATGAAGCCGGCCAGCCTCTGCGTCGACCGATCGGCGGCGGGTTCGGAATGCGGCGCCAATCCTCGCGCGACCACCATGGTGGCGGTGAAGATCAGCGCGGCGAGTGTCAAGTGGGTCGCCAGCCGGTACTGGCTGACGGAGACCCGGTCGACCAATCCTGAAGCCACCATCCACCAGCCGATGGCGCCTTGCAGGCCGCCGAGCAGGAGAATGCCCACCAGCTTCGCTCCCAGGCCGCGCTCGATGCGGCGCGTCGCCCAGAAGAACAGCAGCGGCAGGGCAAAGACCAGGCCGACGCTGCGCGCCAGGATGCGGTGCGCCCATTCCCACCAGAAGATCGACTTGAACGCCTCGATGCTCATGCCCTTGTTGAGCTCGGCATATTGCGGGATCTGCTGATAGAGCTGGAATTCCTCTTGCCACTCGGCATCGTTGAGCGGCGGGATCACGCCGTGGATCGGCTTCCACTGCGTAATCGACAGGCCGGAATCGGTGAGCCTGGTGGCGCCGCCGACCAGCACCAGCGCAAACAGCACCAGAAGCACCACATAGAGCCAGCCGCGCAGCAGCGCCCGGTTATGCAGGTCGCGGTCGCGGGCGACGTATGGCGCGGCAGCTGATATGGCAGCCATGATCTTGTCCCGGCAGGTTGATTTGGCGGATTGGTGGACCATCGCACCCGTGCTGGCAAGACCATACGGCGCGGCACGCCGTCGCGCCGCGTCTCACCGGTTGCACAGTCTCGCCTCAAGGCCTATGCGAGGCCGATACCCCATGAGCCTGCCAGGCCTCTTGTGCGAATTCCGGCATGCTCGATCAGGAGACCAGCCATGCCCCTGCGCCTGAAAAAGCTGATCGGAATGTTTCTGCTGGTGGCGCTGGTCATCATCTATGCGCTGGTCGCATCGATCTTCGCGGTCGCCCGGCTGTCGGAGTCGGGTCCGTGGGTGCATTTCCTGTTCTTCCTGCTCAGCGGCCTGCTGTGGGTGCTGCCGGCGATGGGCATCATCAAATGGTTGATGCTGGAGCCGAGGGCCAAGCGCTAGGCGAAACCGCCAGCGTTAGATGGTGACAACCATCTTGCCGGCGTTGGCGAGCGGCGTCGTCACGCCCGACAGCATGGTGCGGATGTGGGCGAGGCTCTGGTAGCGGCCGTTGACGGAAATGCGCGGCAAGGCGTGCAGGAACCCGGCATGCTCGGCGCGCAGCACGCCGTGGCGCGTCGTCACGGCGGAGATATAGCCTGCATCGCGGGCAAAACCCACTTCGCGGCAGCCGACAGCGCTGGCATAGCCATAGGGATAAGCGAAATGGCGGGGCATTTCGCCCAGTTCGGCCTGCAACATGGCGCGCACGGCGCCAACCTCGTGCCGGGCATCGGCTTCGGAGAGCCGCTTCAGATTGCTGTGGTTGATCGTATGGGCGCCGATCGTCACCAGCGGATGCGCGGCGATGCGACGGATTTCATCCCAGCTCATCAATGTGCGCAAGCGTGGGCCGTCGGCGTCGATGCCGTTTGCGCGAGCCAGGTCACGCAACACGGCCTGCAGGTCCTCCTCGCGGATTTCCGAGGTGAGATAGGCGTGCAGGCGTGCATTGGCCTGCAGCTTCTTCGCGGGGGTCGAGCAATCGATCGCCAGCGGACCATTCGGCCGCGTCAGCGTCAAGGTATCGCGCGCGTTGACGATGTCCTCGACAACGTCCCACCACAGGTCTGCTGTGCCGTTGATCAGCCCGGGTGCGACATAGATGGTGATCGGCGCGCCATGCTTCTCCAACACCGGCAGCGCCTCGACCATGTTGTCGCGATAGGCGTCGTCGGCGGTGATGGTGGCAAACTGACCGCCCTTGCCGCCTGCCTTGATGCGCTCAACGGCTTCGTCCATGGAGACGAAGGCATAGCCATGCGCCTTCATGTCGGCGATCATGGCGTCAAGGAAGCCGGGCGCGATATTCAGATGCCGGTTGACGCTGTCCGGCTTTTCCGGCGTCGCGGTAACACGGTGCAGCATCAGGATGGCGCCGATGCCGCCGATGAACGGCTTGGCCAGCGGTGCAAGGCCGGTATAGCGGGCGACGTTCAGCGCCAGTTTCCGGATTGCCTCCCCGCCGTCGATCATTCATTCACCTTTTGCGCCTAGGCTGATCCAAGCACGGAATGCGCCTATGCGAACCCCCAAATCGCGATCAATACGTCCTAAGGATTGAGGTATGGTTGACGCAACCGCGTCATTTGACGGCAATCGGCTTGCGGCGACCGAGGCATCGTCGCGCGCCTTGCCACGGGACCATGCCGGCCTGTCGATTTCAGTGGCGTCCACGGACGGACTCGCGGCCTATGCCGAGTTCTGCCGCTCGGCCCTGTTTGGGCCGGCGCAGAGTGCTGCCTGGGTCCAGAACTGGGCGACCGAGACACGACCGGACCTGCTCGTCGCGACGCTGAGTGCCGAGGGCAAACCGGTTTTCTCGCTGGCGCTGGAGGTTGCCGCCAGGGGGCCGTTCCGGATCGCCCGCTTCATGGGTGGGCGCCACGCCAACGGCAACTTCGTCGCCGCGGACCCGAACTGGCTGGCCAAAGCGGATATACCGGCCCTCCGATCGGTGCTGGCGGCCATCGCCAAGGCACGCCCGGACATCGATCTGGTCGCGCTCGAGCGGTTGCTGCCCGATCTCGACGGCGTCGCCAATCCGCTCGCATCGCTTGAGCATTTTTCCAGCCCCAACCTGTCGCTGGCCGTCGATCTCGCCGGCGGCTTCGATG
>NZ_RZPH01000748.1:0-3057 GCF_004022825.1 Mesorhizobium sp. M7A.F.Ca.CA.004.04.2.1 | reverse complement strand
GACCAGGATCTTCATCGCCGCATCCATCCCGGACAGCAGGAAGATCGCAAGCGCGCATACGAGCACCGGGATCATCGGGGAAACGGCGCCGGTCAGGCTGGATGTCTTCACGGTTTCACTCATGTAACGGAATGCAGCCGGATATATCAGGGCAAAGGGCGCGACCAGATGGCAGTCCCGTCGATGTAGCAGTCCAACCCCGATTGGCGTCGTGTTCGCGGCTATCGCGACATCCGGATATCAGCATCATACCGACGAGTTGGACGAGGCGGACCGCCTCGCCGACTGCATCATCCGGTCACGGCAGGCGACGCACGCACACATGGCATAGATCGAATTGACGGGGCGGGTTGCCGACGCGGCTGGCCCGTCGCATGTTGTCGATTGTTTACAGAGGATCGAAAAAATGCGCCGCATAGCCTCAGGCGACCTTTATCAGACCTACGATCTTGGTGACTTGCGCATCACCTCCTTGCGCGATGGCTATGTCGACATGCCGATCGGACGGCTTCGGCAACGCGGCGACAAGCCATTTGGCGATGAATTGCCGCAACAAGTCGCGTTGATTGCTGGTCAACTCAGGCTTTCCGTCAATGCCTTCGCGATTGACGATGGAAATGGGATCATCTTGATCGATACCGGCGCCTCGAACGCCTGGCATCCCACCATGGGCCGACTTCCCGAGGCGCTGGACGAAGCCGGCATCGATGCCGGACGAGTCCGTACCATCTGCTTCACCCACACGCATCTCGACCACATCCATGGTCTTGTGCTTGCCGACGGCCGCGACGCTTTCCCGCGCCTGGCGCGCTTGCTCGTTCCCGGGGAAGAACTCGGCTTTTTTCGCGCCGAAGCGCGGCTCGAACGATTTCACGGCATGGCGGAACCCTTCGAAGCCGGAGACCGTATCGGGACACATGTCGACATTGTCGACGCTCGTGGCCATGAAGCGGGACATAGCTGCTTTCGCGTTTCGAGCGGCGGCGAACGCGTTCTGATTTGGGGCGACACCGTTCACGTCCCATCGCTTCAGTTCGATCGACCTGAGGTGACGTGGGAATTCGACGCCGATCAGGACCAGGCGCGCGAAAGCCGGTTGCGGTTGCTGGCGCTTGCAGCCGACGAACATTGTTTCGTTGCCGGCGCGCATCTGGATTCGCCCGGCATCGGCCGCGTCGTCCGATCCGGCGCCAGCTTTCAATTCGAGCCGCTATAATTGAAAAAGGGCGACGCAAGCGCCGCCCCGGATCCTTGGGAGGATAACTCGAATTGGCGGTCAGGCCGCCTTGACTTCCTCGGCAACGGCGTCGGCCTGACGCGCTGCCTTGAGCACCTTGGCCCACCACGCAACATCGTTGACCAGCGCGGTGGCGGCCTGGTTCAGATGCTCGAGGTCTTCCAGCTTCTTCTCGCCCTGGCGGACGGCGAGGAAATCGCCCCAGGCGATATGGACGGCCGACTTGACCGGCGCCATCTGCAATTCGACGGCATACAGTCTAAGCTGTTCGACGGCACGCGAGCCGCCGACGCTGCCATAACCGACGAAGCCGGCCGACTTCTTGTTCCATTCATTGGCGGCGTAGTCGATGGCGTTCTTCAGCACGGCCGTCGGGCCATGATTGTATTCGGCGGCGGTGAAGATGAAGCCGTCGAATTCGGCGACCTTCTTCTGCCAGCGCTGTGCCACTTCGTTCTGCGACGGCGCCCAGGCGGAGGATGCGACCTCGTCGAAGAACGGCAGCGGGAAGTCGCGCAGATCGACGACCTCGACATCGATGTCGGCATGCGACTTGGCGATCTTGGCGATCCACTGGGTTGGCACATCGGCGAAACGAGCGGCGCGCGTCGATCCGACGACGATGGCAATTTTGGGTTTGGACATAAGGGCTCTCCTTGCACGAAGTACTGGTATCATTTGGATACCTGCGCTATATGAGATACTGGAAACGCGATGCACAAGAAGGCACTTTTTTGTTACCGAGGCACCCACATCGCTCCGAAGACTGCCGCGCCATCTCGGAAATCCTGCAGCGCGTCGGCGACAAATGGACCGTTCTGGTCGTCGGCAAGCTGGGCGACGGACCGCTGCGTTTCAACGAATTGCGCGCTGCCGTCGGCGGCATCTCGCAGAAAATGCTGACCACCACCTTGCGCGGGCTGGAGCGTGACGGCTTCGTCACCCGCACCGTGTTTCCAACCATTCCACCGCGCGTCGATTATGAGCTGACCGAGCTCGGCCACGAGCTGCTGATCCCCGTCAGCGCACTGAGCGAATGGGCGCGTGCGAACACCATGCGCGTCAAGGCGGCGCGCGAAAAATTCGACGACGCCCGCGTCTGAAATCCTTGCGCTGCAAGGGATTCAGACGCGCACGCAACATCCGGCTTGCCCGATCGGAAATTCTATCTCGGCTGCGCGGATCGTTGCCCGAATGCACGCGCCGTTTTGGCTGGCGGATTGCCGCTCATGCCGTCCCCTGACGGCTGCCGCTCAGGCTCCTGATGCGCGGACATCGCATCGCGCGGCGCCACAGCTATCACACCGTGCGCCCTGCTTGCCGGGAGCCTGTTCCCCATGCGTGCAGGCACTGCGCGAGATGTCTTCCTTCACCTCCGCATAAGCGGTCACGCCGAGCAGGCAGGTCGTCGCGACCAGGGCTGCCACGAGCCAACCGTTCAGCAGATGTTGACGCATTGTCTCTCCTCCAACGTCCGCAGCATCGGGCGCGAAGGCAACCATTGGATGCCGCGAAGCGGGTTTCCCACACGGCCCCTGTTACAAACGGACCCATGCCCGGCTCGCTCTACCTGATCAGGGCTCCGAACCCAGTTTTACAAAAGACCTGACGACAGCCAGTTCGGCGCTGCCGGCGGCTGTTGTGCCGTGGCTTTTATGCCGGTGGCTTTTCACGATAGGAATTTTTTCTTGACTCGGTGCCCTCAGCTAAGGTACATTTCCGTCCATGGTGCTGATTTGCGCCAGAGACCCGCCGCACAGGCGGGTTTTTCGTCTGATGCTCCGTCAGCCAACGCGCCGGCGAGGGCTCCGGACCAACCC
>NZ_RZPH01000747.1:0-3058 GCF_004022825.1 Mesorhizobium sp. M7A.F.Ca.CA.004.04.2.1 | reverse complement strand
CCGCAGAGCGTCATCCAGGAACAGGTCGAAATGGGCGTCGCCGTGCGCATGGCCGTCATGGAAGCGCTGCTTGACCCGCGCCGCAATCAAGAGGGCGGCGGCGCATGAGCATAACGGTCTTTGAGCGGGCCCGCGTTGTCGATCCCTCGCGCGCCATCGACGAAGTCGGCGCCGTCATAGTCGATGGCAAGAAAATCCTTGTCGCCGGCAAGGCAGCGCTGAACCAGGGCGCGCCCGAGGGCGCCACCGTTGTCGACTGCGCCGGCAAGGCGATCATTCCAGGCCTGATCGACGGCCGCGTCTTCATCGGCGAACCGGGCGGCGAGCATCGCGAAACCATCGCGTCGGCAAGTGTCGCGGCGGCGGCCGGCGGCGTCACCTCCATCGTCATGATGCCCGACACCGATCCGGTGATCGACAATGTGGCGCTGGTTGAATTCGTGCTGCGCACGGCCAAGGACACGGCCATCGTCAACGTCTTTCCGGCCGCGGCGATCACCAAGGGCCTCGACGGGCGCGAAATGACCGAGTTCGGCCTGCTGCGCGAAGCCGGCGCGGTCGCCTTTACCGATGGCCGCCAAACCATATCGAGCGCGCTGGTGATGCGCCGCGCGCTGACCTATGCACGCGACTTCGGCGCCACCATCGTGCATGAGACGCAGGATGCGGACCTCGGTTCATCCGGCGTGATGAATGAAGGCCTTTACGCCAGCTGGCTCGGCCTCTCCGGCATTCCGCGCGAAGCCGAAGCCATCCCGCTGGAACGCGACCTCGCCTTGGCCCGACTGACACGCGGTTCGTACCATGCAGCAAAGATCTCGACGGCGATGGCGGCAAGCGCCGTCACACGTGCGAAGGCCGACGGGGCGACGGTGACGTCAGGCGCGGCGATCCACAATCTGTCGCTGAATGAAAACGATGTCGGCGAATACCGCACCTTCTTCCGTCTGACCCCACCTTTGCGCGCCGAGGAAGACCGGCTGGCGATGATCGAAGCGGTCAGGGACGGCACGATCGACATCATCGTCTCCTCGCACGATCCGCAGGATGTCGACACCAAGCGCCTGCCCTTTGCCGATGCGGCGGCCGGCGCCATCGGGTTGGAGACACTGCTGGGCGCGGCATTGCGGCTCTATCACAATGGCGATGTGCCGTTGCTCCGGCTGATCGAAACCCTGTCCACCGCTCCCGCAAAACTGTTCGGCCTGCCCGGCGGCACGCTGAAGCCGGGTGCTGTCGCCGATCTTGCGCTTGTCGATCTCGACGAACCCTGGATCGTCAGCGAAAGCGGTATTCGTTCGCGCTCGAAAAACACCTGTTTCGAAGGCGCGCGACTGCAAGGCAAGGTCTTGCAAACGCTGGTTGCGGGCCGCACAGTGTTTTCCGCCTGAACGGCCACGGCGCACCGCGCGTGATCCGGCTCGTCAGGGGGAAATGCGGGGGAAACAATGACTTACAGCCTCATCCCAGCGCTGGTGTTCGGCTATCTGCTTGGCTCGATTCCGTTCGGGCTCCTGCTCACCCGCGCGGCCGGCCTTGGCGATGTGCGCAAGATCGGCTCCGGCAATATCGGCGCCACCAATGTTCTGCGCACCGGCAATAAGGCCCTTGCCGCCGCGACGCTGCTGCTCGACGCGCTGAAGGGCACGGTCGCCGTGCTGATAGCCGGCCATTTCGCGCCTGACCTGGCGATCTGGGCCGGTCTCGGCGCCTTTCTCGGTCATCTCTTCCCGGTCTGGCTCGGTTTCAAGGGCGGCAAGGGCGTCGCCACCTATCTCGGCGTGCTGATCGGCCTTGCCTGGCAGGTGGCGCTGATCTTTGCCGTCGCCTGGCTGGTGATGGCTTTCCTGTTCCGTTATTCCTCGCTGGCGGCGCTGACGGCGGCGGTCATCGTGCCGATCGCCCTCTATGTCCTGAGCGCACCGCAGAATGCGGCCTTGTTCGTGGTGATGAGCATCATCGTTTTCATCAAGCACCGGGAAAACATTTCGCGCCTGCTTGCCGGCACCGAGGGCAAGATCGGAGCCAAGGGGTGAGCGAGCCTGCCGCCGTGGTGAGTGGGCCGGCCGCCGGGCCGCGTCTCAGCGACCGGCAGCGGCTGAGCTGGCTGCGGCTGATCCGCACCAAGAATGTCGGCCCCGCATCCTTTCGCGACCTCATCAACCGTTTCGGTTCGGCCGAGGCGGCGCTGGAGATATTGCCGGAACTGATGATTTCAGGCGGCGCCATCCGGATCGCTCGCATCCCTTCCATTGCCGAAGCCGAGGCCGAACTGGAATTAGCCGGAAAGGCCGGCGCCCGCTTTGTCGGGATCGGTGAAACAGACTATCCACCCCTATTGCGCAACATGGACCATCCGCCGCCGCTGCTGGCGGTAAAGGGCAACGCAGCTGTTTTCCGGCTGCCGGGTGTCGCCATCGTCGGGGCACGCAACGCATCGCTGGCCGGCATCAAGATGGCACGCATGCTGGCGGCCGACCTCGGCCGCGACGGCTACGCAATCGTCTCCGGCCTGGCGCGCGGCATCGACACGGCGGCGCATCAGGGCAGCCTGGCGACCGGCACGATCGGCGTCCTGGCCGGCGGCCTCGACCTGCCTTACCCGCCTGAAAATGCCGGCCTGTGCGAGGAAATCGCCGAGCGTGGCGCCATCATTTCAGAGATGCCGTTCGGCTGGCAGCCGCGCGCCCAGGATTTTCCGCGCCGCAACCGCCTTGTCGCGGGTGCGGTCCTTGGGCTGGTGGTGGTCGAGGCAGCGCAACGCTCGGGCTCGCTGATCAGCGCCAGGCTTGCGGGCGAAATGGGCCGGCTGGTCTTCGCCGTGCCGGGCTCGCCGCTCGATCCACGCGCCGCCGGCACCAACGGCCTGCTCAAGGATGGCGCCACCCTGGTCACCGACGCAGCGGACGTTTCGCGGGCAATCGCTCCGCTGACCGGCATGCGGGCGCCCGACGTGCCGCCGTTCGAAGAGCCGCCCGACTTCTCGGCCACACCACCGCCCGGCGAAAGCGACCGCGCCCGCGTCATCGAGGCGCTCGGCCCGACGCCAGTGGCGGTC
>NZ_RZPH01000746.1:0-3066 GCF_004022825.1 Mesorhizobium sp. M7A.F.Ca.CA.004.04.2.1 | reverse complement strand
GTGGGGTTCGTGCCGGGCAGACATCTCAGGAATACCATTCGATAGGCCAGCCGAGGCCGGTTACGCGCCGGTGGTCGCAAGCTCCCGCAGGGCCAGCCGGCCCGCGACATAATTCTTGACCTGGCGGACGGCCTGTTCGCGCGAGACGCTGCCCGGTTGCAGGCCGAGCCGCAGCCAAAGCCCGTCGATCAGCGCCGTGACGCCAAGCGCGATGTCGTCGGCATCCGCCGGCGAGGCGAGGCCGTGCAGGCCCGACAACAGGTTCGAGCGCATGCGCGCATGGATCACCCGCTGGATACGGGCCATCTTCTCGTCGCGCGGCACCTCGGCGCAGAGCGACAGCCAGGCATGGCACAGAGGCGGCTGGAACAGATGCTCCTCGAAATTGCCCTCGATCACCGCATCCATGCGCTCCATCGGCGTACGCGCCCGGCGAAGCCGCGCGATCACCGCCTGGCACAGGACGGCATTGGCTTCGCGCATCGCGTGCTCGAACAGTTCCTGCTTGTTGCGGAAATAGTGCAGCACGATGCCTTTGGAGGCACCTGCCTGAGCGGCCACTTTTTCCAGGGTCGCGCCGGCAATGCCCTCGCGCTCCAGAACCACGAAGGCCGCCTGCCGCAGCTCCTTGCGGCGTATCTCACTGAGACGCTTGAGTTTCACGGGATTGGTCCATGCATTTCGAATCCACGTTGACATTTTCGTCCGCTCAGATCAAGAATTGACCCATGGGACAATAAAAAAACCGATTGGTCAATTTCACGAATGAGGAGAACCGAAATGTTGCGCATCCTTGCAAACGGCGTCTGTTTGGCCGCCCTCATGTTGGCCTCTCATGCGGCCCAGGCGGCCGAGGCCGAAGAGTGCAGGACGGTCCGCATGGCCGAACCCGGCTGGAACGACCTTGCCTTCACCACGGGGGTCGCCAACGTCCTGTTGGAGGCGCTCGGCTATCAGCCGCAAAGCCAGGTGCTCGGCATCAACGTCATCTACGAGGGCATGAAGAACAGGGACCTCGACCTGTTCCTGGGCTACTGGGATCCGGCCATGGTCACCTATTACGAGCCCTACAAGAAGGACGGCTCGGTCGAAAATGTGCGCGTCAATCTCGTGGGCGCCAAATACACCTTCGCCGTTCCGACCTACGCCTGGGATGCCGGCGTCAAGGACATTTCCGACCTGCACAAATTCGCCGACAAGTTCGGCAAGAAAATGTACGGCATCGAGCCCGGTTCAAACCAGTTGATGATGGACGCCATCGCCGATCCCGCCTTTGGCCTGGACGGCTGGCAAGTGGTCGAGTCCAGCGAAGCCGGCATGCTTTCCGAGGTCGGCTACGAGATCAAGGAAAAGCAGTTCATCGTCTTCCAGGGCTGGGCGCCGCATCCGATGAACACGATGTACGACTTCAAGTACCTGACCGGCGGCGACAAGTTCTTCGGCCCGAACTTCGGCGCCGCGACGGTGACGACGCAGGTGCGCAAGGGCTATCTCGAGCAATGCCCGAACGTCGCGCAATTCCTCAGGAATCTCGCCTTCGACATCGATTTCGAGAATGTCGGCATGGGCTATCTGATCAATGACGGCATGAAGCCGGAGGACGGCGCGCTGAAGGCAATCACGGCCAACAAAAGCCGCCTCGACGCCTGGCTCGCCGGCGTCACCACCTTCGACGGCCAACCCGGCCTCGCCGCGGTCAAGGAAAAGCTCGGTCTGTGAGAGCGGCGGTGCTTGATGCTTTGCCGGAGCAGGGCGCCTGGTCCGGCCGCAAGCAATTCGTCACTGTCGGCGATCTCGACATCGCCTATGTCGAGGTATCAGGCGCCGAGCCGGCACTGCTGTTGGTGCACGGCTTCACCGACACCAGCCGCAGTTTTTCGCTTCTGGCGCCATATCTGGCCGGCCGTCGTCTGATCATGCCGGATCTGCGCGGCCACGGCGCCTCGCAGGCTGGCAAGAACTGCGGCATCGCCGATCTTGCCGATGATATGGCCGGGCTGATCCAGAGTTTACAACTCGACCGACCGGTCGTCGTCGGCCATTCGCTGGGCGCCATGGTGGCTGTCGCTTTGGCTGCGGGGCACAAGGAGTTGATCGGCGGGCTGGTGGTCCTGGCCGGCACGTTGAAGCCCGATTTCGCGCCGGGTCATCCGCTGGTGGTGAGCGTCGAGGCCCTGCGCGACCCGATATCGCCGACCGATCCGTTCTATGCCTGGTGGCATGCCTGTCGTACCGACGTGCCAGCAGCCTTTCTCGCCGGCTTGGCGCAAGAGGCCTCGGCGATGCCGACCCCGCGCTGGCGCGCGATTCTCGAGGAAATCCGCCGCGCCGACCTGACCGACTCGGCACGAGTCGTGCAGGCCCGGACGCTGATCATCGCCGGCGCCTGCGACCCGCTGTTCGGCGCGGCGCACCAGCAGGCGTTGCAATCCGCTCTTGCCGAAGCCGTCTTCGTTCGGGCTGAGAGTTGTGGCCACAACCCGCATTGGGAAGATCCGGTCCTTGTCGCAAAGGCGATCATCGAGGCATTTGAAGTCTAACGCCCGACCAATGATTGCGATGTGGGCAACAGCCGCAAAGTCTCCGTTTGTTTGGTCAGGCCGAGCTGCGCGGCCTGCCAAAAATCCTGCCATGCCGGAGAAGCGGCGAGGGCGGCCTGGTGGCGGGCATGCGCCTCGGTGCTGGCAAAACCCATGACGCTGATGAAGACGTTTTCATCAGCCCGTACCGGCAGGCGCGGAAAACTGTTTTCGGCATGCTCGGTAACGAAAGCGGCGAGCAGGCGTGCGTCGGCCGTCATCAGGCACGCCGTCTCAGTCTCGAAGCGAGTG
The DNA here is from genome assembly GCF_004022825.1 of Mesorhizobium sp. M7A.F.Ca.CA.004.04.2.1. NCBI lineage: Bacteria > Pseudomonadati > Pseudomonadota > Alphaproteobacteria > Hyphomicrobiales > Phyllobacteriaceae > Mesorhizobium > Mesorhizobium sp. M7A.F.Ca.CA.004.04.2.1. The sequence continues at coordinate 235 of NZ_RZPH01000746.1, read as the reverse complement.
GCGAAATCAGCCTCTGTGCCGGGCTGCAAATGATGAATCTCGATGACAACGATGCCGGTCAGCGGTTTGTTTTGAATGGGCTTTTCGTCATCGGCCAGGCTTGGCCGCTGCTTGCCCGCGAGGTCGAAGCCGGCGGCGGGCCACGCCGGCTTCAGCAGCAGCACATCGTCGGAATCGATCATCGTTGCGTTGGCCGCATCGCTGTGCGCCGCCCAGACCGGCCCGCCATAAAAAG
>NZ_RZPH01000745.1:0-3082 GCF_004022825.1 Mesorhizobium sp. M7A.F.Ca.CA.004.04.2.1 | reverse complement strand
TTGCGACGAGCGCCGGTCGGATGACGGGCCGGACGATCATCATCATCACCTGCAAGGAACTTGCGCCATCGACTTTCGCCGCCTCGTCGAGTTCGACCGGGACATCTGAAATCGCGTTCACCAGGATGACGAGCGCAAGAGGCGCGTTGACGATGGTCAGGATGAGCCCGAGCCCGATCTGCGTATCGAGCAGGCCCAGCCACTGATACATCATGTAAAGCGGGATCGCGAAGATGATCAGCGGTACGGCGCGAAGGTTGATGACGATCGGCAGGACCAAGCGCTTTCCCGCCTCGCTACGCGCGATCGCATAGGCAGCCGGGAACGCGAGCACGATCGCAAGGCCGGTTCCGATCAGCGCCGCCACGGTGCTGTTCAGCAGGTAGGCATAGATGTTGAAGCGGCTGGTCTGCGTCAGAACCTCCAGATAGTTGTCGAGCGTCGGTTGGCTGATCCACAAACCGGGGTTCGTCGAAAGCTCGCGCTGGCTTTTGAGCGATGTGATCAGCGTCACGATAATGGGGAAATTCATCGCCAGCACGGCGATGGCAAAAACGATCCAGCGCAGTGCCCTGACCATCGTCAACGCTTCCTGCGGCCGGCAAGCCGGTTAAGGCCGTGGAGAACGATGAACGACGCCAGGAACAGGATAACCGAAGCGGCGACCGCCTTGCCGATAGCCCCTTCCTTGAAGAAGGCCTGATAGATGTAGATCGACAAGGACGTCGTTGAACCGCCAGCGCCACTGCCGGTCAGCGCATAGACATTGTCGAACACCCGGAAACCGTCGATGAAACGGATGAAAAACGCGATGACCAGCGTCGGCTTCATCAACGGCAGGTCGATCCACCGAACGATCTCAAACGGTGATGCGCCATCGAGCGAGGAGGCTTCGCGCACGTCGAGCGGTATGGCCGAATAGGCCATGTAGAAGAGCAGGAAGGCGAAAGGCGTCCATTGCAGCGTCTCCACGACGACAAGGGTGCGGAAGGCATTGTTGATGTCGAGGAAGGCCGGGCTGTCGCCAAACCATTCGAAGAGATAGTAGGGGACGGGGCCCGCGAATTCATGCAGCACCAGCCGGTACATGAGACCGACCATGGCCGGCGCGACCATAAGCGGCAGCATCAACGGCGCCATCAGGACTGGTCGCTTGCTCAGAAGCGGCGCCAGGAAGATGGCAAGGAAAAGGCCGATCAGACATTCCGCTGATGCGGTAAGAATACCGAAGCGCAGAGAGAACCAGGCCGAGCTCCAGAATTCGCGGTCGTTCAACACCGCGACATAGTTGGCGAAACCGCTCAACACCGGACTGCGCAGCGTCTCGAATGTGACGGTCGAAACGGAATAGATCAGATTGACGATCGCCGGAAAGCCGAGGAATAGCAGCAGGAAGCCGACCAGCGGCGTCAGATACATCCTGCCTTCGGCACGTGTCACAAGGGCCATGTCGATCCGCCAAACGCGCCGGACACCGAGCCTCGACCCGGCGTCCGGCAAATGGTTCATTTCTTGAGAAGGACCTGCATGCCCGCCTTGGTGTGGGCGAGCGCATCCTCGAGGCTCTGCTGGCCGGACCAGTAGCCGGTGAACTCCTTTGCCTGCAGCTCATAGACCGGGAGCGCACTCGCGGACGTCGCTCCGGTCATGACATAGCCGTACTTGCTGGCGAATTCGCCGAGCTTGACGAGGTCGGGACGTTCCTTCGCAACCTTGGCCACGACATCGGGAGACAATGCCGGCGAACCGCCGCTGCGCGCATAGAGCAAGGCCGCATCCTCGGTGGCGAGCCACTTCAGGAACTTGACGGCGCCTTCTTTGTTCTTGGCGTTCTTGTTAAGGCCCAAACCAAGGCCGCGGATATGATCGGCGCGTCCGTCGGGACCTGCCGGTGGTGCGACGATCCCGGTCACCTCGGCGACGGCCGGGGATTTTTCGGTGCTGGTCAGATCCGCCGCCGCGGCATTCCACTGCAGCGCCGTCGCGGCCTGGCCGGATGCGAAGGCCGCGTTGGTTTCCGCATATTCGTAGCTCAGCGAATCCTTGGGCGAAGACCCAGCATCATAGAGTTTCTTGTAGAGCTCGAGGGCGGTCTTGTAGGCATCGGAATCCACCGTGACATTGCCGTTCTTGTCCATCCAGTCGCCGCCGTAGGAGCGCGGCAGGGACTGGAAGACCATCATGTTGAACAGCAGGTTCTTCATCTGCAGGACCGTGCCATAACGCACCGGGCTGTCGGGGTTCACCTGCTTGGTGAAATAGAGGGCGGTGGCCGCCCAGTCGTCCCAGGTCCAGCTGTCCGGGTCTTTCGGCTGCAGCGGCTTGCCGAGATATTTCTGGGCGATTTCACCATAGGTCTTCTTGGCGGCGTCATCCCCGATCAAGGCGTCGATGAGATCCTTGCGGTAGTACATGAAGTGCAACGAAAGGTCTGTCGGCACGCCGTATTGCTTGCCGTCGAACTGCATCGTCTTGAGAACGGATTCGCCGAAAACCTTGGCCGCGTCCGCGCCAAGATCGACCGGCTCCATATAGGGCGCGTAGCGACCGAGCGAGTAGGTGGCGACGAGGTTCACGTCGAAGGCACTGGATCCGGCCGCCATGTCAGCCTGCAGCTTGTCGTAAAAGCCTTCCCGGTTGAAGAACAGCAGCTCCACCTTGTCGGCATCGCTGGCCTGCTTGTTGTAGGTTTCCACGGTTGCCCGCAGTGCGGTTTCCTCGGAGCCGCCAGGCCAGCCGAGCACGGTCACGGTTGCGTTGGCAAAGGTCGGCAAAGCCGTCCCCGCAAGGAGGGTGGCCATAAGCGCAAAAGATGTCCTGCTCAATTTCATGATCGTTCCCTTCTTTTTGATGATTTTTGCATGGCATGACCGGGCGCCGTTACCTTGCCCATTCGGCGAGATCGGCAACACCGATGACGCCGGCGTGGCCTCCGAGCTTCGCCGCCACGAGATCGGGGGAAAGGCGCGGCGGGACCTCGCTCAGATGTGCGCGCACCCGGTCGAGATAGCCTTCTGCAAGACCGATGCTGCCACCGATGACGATCGATTTCGGATCGAACATCATCTGAATGTCCCGGCAC
>NZ_RZPH01000744.1:0-3082 GCF_004022825.1 Mesorhizobium sp. M7A.F.Ca.CA.004.04.2.1 | reverse complement strand
GTTGCCGGCAGTGGCTTGCTCGAGGGCGATCTCAAACCGCCTGGCATCGAGCCGATCGCGCATTGCGTCGCGCTCTTTCATGTCGGCTCTAAAATACCGCTTCAACGTCGCCGGCGAGATGCCAAGAGCGTTGGCGATCCGGATGTTGACCCAGCCCAGCGCCATCAACAGCTTGACTTTGTTGCGATCTTTTTCGGTCGGCTCATACGGCGGACGGCCGCGGTTACCGAAGCCCTCACGAACCGGCTGACCGAACAGGTCAAAATTCGGCTCCATCAGAAAAAAATCTCCGAATGTGGGGGACGCGGGTCCGGCGGGGAGGGGCTTCCGGACTTTCGACCCGCCCCCCCGGTTGGTCGGCGATGGTCAGTACCAGACGCCTCGATGTTGCAGGCTGACCTGCTCGGCCTTCTGCGCTTCGCTGTCGTGCCATTCCTTGGACACGGCTATCAGGTTGTCTTCATCCCAGAACAGCACCTCGTCGCCACGATGTTCCTTGTCGTGGTGGATGACTGGGCTGTTCGGGGCAGGGTGCTTGCCGATCAGCAGCACGCCTGTCTTGCGGCAGGTGTACATGTCGCGAAGCAGGATGCGCTGCCGCACCTGCTGCCAGCGTGCGGTCTTATACCAGCGCCGCCAAGGCGCTGTGTTGCTGCTCATTGTCTGGAATCTTTTCCATTGCGGTGAAGCTGCTCGCTTCACCTGGGTCCGCCTGGCGCTTCCCTCATCCTCACTGGGATGGGTGCGAACACAGCCTCGGAAGCGAATGTGCTTCACGGTTCGGATCGTCCTAGGACGGACTCGCTATTCTGTCTTGCTGAGATTCGCAAGGGGGATCATCGCCGACACGGTGCCGCCGAACAGCATTATGTCGACCCAGAGGGAGGCGTCATTAGCCTCCCGCGATACCGTGCCTTTGCGACCAGCCAATGCGCCATCGGTCACCGTCACTCGATCACCTTCGGCTATAGGCTTGCGCCTCTTCATCTCCTCGGCTGCAAGCTTGCGGCGCTCACGCTCTGAGAGCTTGAGGAAAGCACGAAAGCCATTGATATCGCTTTCCGAAACAGGCTTTGGCTGCATCCATCCGCCGACGATGTCGACAACCTCATCCACTGCCTTGATGCCGATCAGAACACGGTCGGTGTCCGAGACGTAGATCATCAGATAACCGGGCAAAGCAGGGTTGTCCTGTTCTTCCCGCTTGGCCTTGGAACGACCTCCGCGGCGCTTGGGCTGTGTGCTGTCGACCGGCAACCACGTTTCCACGAAGAGTTTCCGCAGAGCTTCATCCACAGCATTTTCATGACCAACCGAAACGCGAAGAACGTACCAGCAGCGCACCGGTCCTGATTCGCCGGCTCCCGCCAGCAGCGCTTGTGCCCTTCGGCTCATGCCCTGCTGCCTGTCCGATTCGGCATAGCAGCGGTCGAGATTGATCACTTCCGCATCACTCAGCCGCTTCACGTCCGCCCGCATCATGGTTTCCTCGCACCGCTTGTTCAAACGTTTCCAATCCTGCCGGCCCGCCAGCCGGCATCCACACCCATTCGACGTGTCCCGGTGCAGGCAGCCAGGGCCAGCCGCGCCGATGGTGCTCGACCTCCCACTCCGTCCAGCGATCGGTGCCGACACGGACCTGCTCCATCATCTCGGCCAAGGGCTGCAGCGTTGCCGCCACCGTCACGCCACCGCCGAAGCGGGCACGGTCGTGCATGGCGTTCACCGCTGGCCATCCGTGCTTGGCCTGACGCTCCAGCTGCAGCGCTTCGCCGTCCATGGTGCCGGCCGCAATTGCGTCCTGCTGGAACCGCGTCATTGGCGGCATGGCGGCTTTCGGCCCGGTCAGCAGTTGCTTCATCCGGGCTGCCTGCCACAGCTTGCCGAAGGGTGCCGCGGTGGCTTCTTGCGCCGGCGCCGTCGCTGCGGCCAGACGCGGCAGGAACGGCACCCACATGCGGTCCTTGATGAAGGTGGCCACGGCGCAGGCCTGCTTGACGCCGGCCTTGCGGCACTCGGCCAGGAACAGCGGCACGCACGGTGCGCACTCGGCTTGGTCGGCGGCGGAAAGCTTGAACCACTCGGCCAGCATCGGCGGCTTGGGCGAGACGTCGAAACGGTCCCATCCCTTGAACGATTTGTAGAAAAGCGCCTCTGATCTTCGTCGATCCTCGCGCTCGCGCTCTCTCTCAAAACTACTGTCAGGTTTTGCTAAACCATCAGTATTTACTAGTGTTGGATTCACCGTCGACGGCATCACCGTCGACGGGTTTTCAGTCTGCGGCAAAGATGCAACACCTTCGCCGGCGGCACTGTCGCGAAGCTCGCGCGGCTCGTCGAAGATGACCAGCGAAAGCTTGCCGAATCGCCCGTCTTCGCGCTCCTGTTCCTTGTCGGCATAGCCGTGCTTGACCAACTCGTTGACGATCTTGCGCGCCTTGTCGCGCCCGCAGCCGCCGCGCCTGGCGATGTCGCCGAGAATGACGGTCCAGTTGTCCGGCTTCGACAGGAGATAGCCCAGCAGCCAGCGCGCCTCCATGGAGAGGCGCACATCTTCGAACACGTGGTTCGGCACCGTGGTGTAGCGGGCATTGCGGACGCCGCGCCGGATGGTGGCTTCCTCGCTCATGCCGCCCTCCGATTGGACAGCGGCAACGGCATCTGCCAAGGGGCAGGAGGTAGCGCGATGGCAATTCCGACAGCATCACAGTAGCGAGCTGCTTCGGTCCAGGAATTGGCATTACGGCCTTGTTTGCGCGCCGCATCGCTCCAGGCCATGCTGTCGGCGCTGTAGAGCAGGGCTCTGACGCCGGGATGGCTGAGCGCGGTGAGCTTGATGCCGAAGCCATGCAGCCGCAGATCGGCCCGCGCGGCATGGATGGCGCTCAGCACCTCGACGATGCGTGCCGGGTCGCCATTGCGCTTGCACACCGAGCCGACACCGACCCACATGTCGGGTTTCAGCCGGTCGCCATACATCTCGATGTGCCGGACATAGTCCTCGGGCGCATAGCCCTGCAGGACCGGCAGGATCGGAAACGGCAAATCTTCCGCGACCAGTAAGTCGTAGCGCTCGATGGTC
>NZ_RZPH01000743.1:0-3087 GCF_004022825.1 Mesorhizobium sp. M7A.F.Ca.CA.004.04.2.1 | reverse complement strand
CCGTAGGTCGGAGAGCCCATGCAGCCCGACAAAGCGAGGCCCGACGCGACAAGCGGCGCCAGCAGCGCCAAGCGCGCATTATATCTCTCGGTCATGCCAAAAAGTCCCACTCTAGACAGCCTCTCGATTGCCACCAGCTTGTGGCCGGTCCCCATCGTCCAAGCACTTGCGACGGAAATCCGGCGACAATTTGTCTTCCGGAGTTTCGCGTGTTTACCTCAACCACTCGTTAAGGGCAACGCGCGGGCGGTTTTCGCCCGCCCGGCGTGGCATTTGTGCACCGATCCAGCCGACTAACCGTTAAAGTCGGCCAAGCGCTTTCAATTCATGCAGCACCGCCGCATCCCTGGCCGAAACATCCGGGAATTCCGGATCCTGGCCAACATCGGCGGTGTAGCGCCAGGAGCGTGCACATTTTAACAGGCCACGATCCTCGGCCTTCTCGACCACCACGGCGACACCCTTGACGTCGTCGATCGCGAAGGCACCAGCCGGTGCCTCGCCATGAGCGATGACCAGATCGCTGGTGATCGCCATCTCGGCCATGTCGACATCTGAAATCGCCGCTTCGAGCGCTGCGTCGTTGATTGTGACGACCGGCACCGCTTCCAGCGACGATCCGATCACCTTCTGGGCGCGCGCGATCTCCAGCGCGCCGGTAACGACGCGCCGCACCTGCCGCACCTGGCGCCACTTTTCCGCCAGCGCCTCGTTCTTCCAGTCCGCCGGGATTTGCGGGAACTGGTCGAGATGCACCGAGACGGCGTCGGGATGACGGTCAAGCCAGGCCTCCTCCATGGTGAAAGGCAGCATCGGCGCCAGCCATTTCACCAGGCAATCGAAGAGATGGCGCACCACCTGCACCGAAGCCTTGCGCTTCAGGCTCGACGGCGCGTCGCAGTAGAGCGCGTCCTTGCGGATGTCGAAATAGAACGCCGACAGCTCGACCACCATGAAATCGAGCAGCATGCGGGTGATGCGCTTGAATTCGAAGGCGTCGTAGCCCGAGCGCACGACCTCATCGAGCTCGGCCAGCCGGTGCAGCATCAGCCGCTCCAGCTCCGGCATTTTCTCCAGCGGCACCTCTTCGCCATCGTCATGGGCAAGCGTACCCAGCATCCAGCGGATGGTGTTGCGCAGCTTGCGGTAGGCGTCGATGTTGGTCTGCAGCACGTTCTTGCCGAGCCGCTGGTCCTCCCAGTAGTCGGTCGTCACCACCCACAGACGCAGTATATCGGCGCCCGACTGCTTGATGACGTCCTGCGGCACCACGGTGTTGCCCAGCGACTTCGACATCTTGCGGCCATCCTCGTCCATGGTGAAACCATGGGTGACGACGGTGTCGTAAGGCGCCCTGCCCCTGGTGCCGCAGCTTTCCAGCAGCGACGAATGGAACCAGCCGCGATGCTGGTCGGAGCCTTCGAGATAGACGTCGGCCGGCCATTTCAGGTCAGGACGATCTTCCAGCGTGAAGGCGTGCGTCGAGCCCGAATCGAACCAGACGTCGAGGATGTCCATCACCTGCTTCCACTTCGAAGCGTCGTGATTGCCAAGGAAACGCTCCTTGGCATCAGCAGCGAACCAGGCGTCGGCGCCCTCCTGCTCGAAGGCGTCCATGATGCGCTGGTTGACCGCTTCGTCCTTCAGCACATTGCCGTCGGCATCGGCGAAGACAGCGATCGGCACGCCCCAGGCGCGTTGGCGCGACAGCACCCAGTCCGGCCGCTCCTCGATCATGGCGCGGATGCGGTTCTGGCCGGCGGCGGGCACGAAGCGGGTGTCGTCAATGGCCTTGAGCGCCCGGCTGCGCAGTGTCGAGCCGTCGCCGAGGTCCTTGTCCATGTAGACGAACCACTGCGGCGTGTTGCGAAAGATGATCGGTTTCTTGGACCGCCAGGAGTGAGGGTAGCTGTGCTTCAGCCGGCCGCGCGCGAACAGCGCGTTGCGCTTGATCAGCTCGTCGATGACGGCCTGGTTGGCGTTGCCCTTCTTGCCGTTGTCGTCGATGACACGCGCCGGTCCACCCTCCCGGTCGGGGCCGAAACCCGGCGCGTCCTTGGTGAAGAAACCGCCGTCGTCGACGGTGAACGGGATGGCGGGATCGATGCCGCGTGCGCGCAGATCCACCGCCGCATCCATCCAGGCGTCAAAGTCCTCGCGGCCGTGGCCGGGCGCGGTGTGGACGAAGCCGGTGCCGGCATCGTCGGTGACGTGGTCGCCGGCGAGCATCGGAACGGCAAAGTCGTAGCCGCCGCAAAAACCCTTGAGCGGATGCGAAAGCGTAAGGCTTCCAAGCTCTTGCGCCGAAACGCTGCGGAGACGATTCAAGGTGACCTTGGCCTTGACCGAGGAGTCTTCGGCCAGCGCATCGGCAAAGATCAGTTTTTCACCCGACTGCGGGCCGAATGCGTTCTCGGCTGCCGTGACCTCATAGAGGCCATAGTTGATGCGCGGCGAATAGTTGACGGCACGGTTGCCGGGGATCGTCCATGGCGTCGTCGTCCAGATGACGACATGTGCCTGCAGCAGATCGAGTGCGCCCTCCGTCAGCTTGGTCTCGCCATCGACAGGGCGGGCCAAGCTGGCGACCGGAAACTTCGCCCAGATCGTGTCGCTCTCATAGTCGTGGTACTCGATCTCGGCCTCGGCCAGCGCCGTGCGCTCGACCACGCTCCACATCACCGGCTTGGAGCCGCGATAGAGCTGGCCCGACATGGCGAATTTCAAGAGCTCGCCGGCGATGCGCGCCTCGGCATGGAAAGCCATCGTCGTATAGGGGTTCTTGAAATCGCCGATGACGCCGAGGCGCTGGAACTCGGCCCCCTGCACAGCGATCCAACCCGCGGCGAACTCACGGCATTCCTTGCGGAATTCGTTGACCGGCACCTCGTCCTTGTTCTTGCCCTTGGCGCGGTACTGCTCCTCGATCTTCCACTCGATCGGCAGGCCGTGGCAGTCCCAGCCGGGCACATAGTTCGAGTCGTAGCCGCGCATCTGGAACGAGCGGGTGATGACATCCTTGAGGATCTTGTTCAGCGCGTGGCCGATATGGATGTTGCCGTTGGCGTAGGGCGGCCCGTCATGCAG
>NZ_RZPH01000742.1:0-3089 GCF_004022825.1 Mesorhizobium sp. M7A.F.Ca.CA.004.04.2.1 | reverse complement strand
TGCTCGCCGAAGCCAATGTGCCCTATGACGAGGTGTTCGAACTCGAGGACATCAACTCCGAATTCGCGCAGGCCGACGTTGCCTATGTCATCGGCGCAAACGACGTCACCAACCCGTCCGCGCGCGACGACAAGTCGTCGCCGATCTACGGCATGCCGATCCTCGATGTCGACAAGGCCCGCACCTGCCTGTTCGTCAAGCGCTCGCTCGGCTCCGGCTATGCCGGCATCGACAACACGCTGTTCTACAAGGACGGCACCATGATGCTGCTCGGCGACGCCAAGAAGATGACCGAGGAAATCGTCAAGGCCATGGATCACTGATTTCGCCACGGCGCGACTGACCCAAACACAAAAGCCCGGCGCAAGGCCGGGCTTTTGCTTTTCAATGCTGAGCCGCTTCAGCGGCTGGTGAGAAAAACCGCTTCCTCATCGTCGCGCTGCCTGCCCCCAAGGGCCGCGGCAGCACTGGCGATGAAGGCGCCGATGGCCAGCGACAGCGCACCAAGGAGCGCAAAGGTAGCGCCAGCCTTCCTGGCGGTGTCGGCAGCCTCCTGCGCCTTGACCTTGGCGTCCTGAGCCCTGGCGATGATCGCATCCACCCGCGCCTTGGCATCTGCTTCCGAAAGACCGGTGCGAGCGGCGACGAGTTGCGACAGATAGGCCTTGTCGTCTGCCGAAACCTCGCCTGCCGCCGCACCGGCGATTAGGATGCGCGAGGCCTGCCCGGTCGCGGCGGTATCGCTGTCCGGATTGGCGGCAGCCAGCCTGCCCGGATCGGCCGGACGGAACAGTGAATCCACAAGGTAGGATGTCGCATTGTCGACCGATGCGCTGCCGGCATTGGCCGAAGCCCCCGCCGATGCACCCATGGCAGCGCCAGATGCGACGGTGGACACCGCTTGCACGCCTGAACCGATCGCTGCGGAAAGGGCGGAGCCAAGCACGCCGACGACGAGCAAAGTGGCCAGCGCCCAGGCAAGAAAGCCGTGTGCGGTGTCCCGGAAATAGACCTCATCGGTGTGGATGCCGACCCATTTGGTGCGCAGCCGCCCGGCAAGATAGCCTCCGACACCAGAGGACAGCCATTGCACGATGACAAGCCAGACGGCGGTGGACGCCGCGAAAGTGGTGACAGATGCGCCGGATCCCGACCATGGCGACACCATGGTCAATCCCAGCCCCGAACCGAGCAGCATGAGGATGAAGGTCAACGTCGAAGCCGCGAAGGCACCGGCGATGATCGGTCCCCAACTGACGGCGGTGGAGGAGGATTCTGTTGAAGTGGAAACGTCGACAGCCGATAGGGTGGACTGCATGGAAGCCCCCTACCGTACGAACAGCATGATCAGAATGATGATCGGGATCGGAATACCGAGCAACCAGAGCAAAATGCCGCGTCCCATGAAGGCCTCCTGTAAGAAATTGTGATCGATGTTGTCACAATGTCCCGCAGGGACTTCCGTTCCGGGGCGTTGTAAAATGATTCTGTTGCCGCCGGTGGAACAATTGGCGCGCCGCAGCGCGCCAATTCAGAATTTAACGTCCGGATCAGATATCCAGATTGGCGACCGACAGCGCGTTGTCCTGGATGAACTCGCGCCTGGGTTCGACCTCGTCGCCCATCAGCCTCGAAAATAGTGAATCCGCGTCGGTCGCGTCATTGACCTTGACCTGCAGCAGCGAGCGCACATTCGGGTCAAGCGTGGTTTCCCACAGCTGTTCGGCGTTCATCTCGCCGAGACCCTTGTAGCGCTGCATTGTCAGGCCCTTGCGGCCGGTCGCAAAGACCGCATTGAGCATCGCCAAGGGCCCCGAAATCGTTTCGGAGACATCCTTGCGGCGCAGCACCGGCGGCGACCCGTAGACCTCGCTGAGGCGCTGTGCGTAGCGGTCGAGCTGGCGTGCGTCGGCCGAATTGATCAGCGCCAGGTCGAGATGCGCGTATTCCTTGACGCTGCGCACCGTGCGCTCGAACACATAGCCGCCGACACCCTCGTTTGAGGTCGACATGCGGCCCGTCCAGCCGCGCTCGGTGTCCTCGGCAATGATGTCGAGGCGTTTTGCAATCCGCTCCGCCATGTCGTTGGCTCGGCCGAGATCGGTGAACACGTCCGGGTTGAGCCCGCCGGCGATCGCCGCCTGCTCGACCACGCCTCTGTTGTAGCGCGTGTGCAGGCCGTTGATCAGCTGGCGCACCGCCAGTGCGTCGTCGATGGCTCCGCGCAGGTCCTGTCCGATGCGAACCTCGCCCGAGCCGAGCGTAAGCGATGCTTCCTCCAGTCCCGAGCCGATCAGGAACTCCTCGAACGCGCTCTCGTCCTTGATGTATTGCGAGCTCTTGCCGCGCGTCACCTTGTAGAGCGGCGGCTGGGCGATGTAGAGATGGCCGCGCTCGATCAGCTCCGGCATCTGCCGGAAGAAGAAGGTCAGCAGCAAGGTTCTGATATGGGCGCCGTCGACGTCGGCGTCGGTCATCAGGATGATCTTGTGGTAGCGCAGCTTGTCGGCGTTGAACTCGTCCTTGCCGATCGAGGTGCCGAGCGCCGTGATCAGCGTGCCGATCATGTCGGAGCCGAGCATGCGGTCGAAGCGCGCCCGCTCGACATTGAGGATCTTGCCGCGCAACGGCAGGATCGCCTGGTTCTGGCGCGAACGCCCACCTTTGGCCGAGCCGCCGGCGGAGTCACCCTCGACGATGAAGATTTCGGACTTCGCCGGGTCGCGTTCCTGGCAGTCGGCCAGTTTGCCGGGCAGGGAAGTGACGCCGAGCGAGCTCTTGCGGGTGATATCGCGCGCCTTGCGCGCCGCTTCACGCGCCGCCGCGGCCTGGATCACCTTGTCGACGACCACCTTGCCTTCGCTCGGATGTTCTTCCAGCCAGGTGCCGAGCGCTTCGTTGACCAGGCCTTCGACGACAGGACGGACTTCCGACGAGACCAGCTTGTCCTTGGTCTGCGAGGAGAATTTCGGATCTGGAACCTTGACCGACAGCACCGCCGTCAGGCCTTCGCGGCAATCGTCGCCGATCAGCGAGACCTTTTCCTTCTTGGTCAGGCCGGAGGATTCGCCATAGCCGGTGATCTGGCG
>NZ_RZPH01000741.1:0-3090 GCF_004022825.1 Mesorhizobium sp. M7A.F.Ca.CA.004.04.2.1 | reverse complement strand
GAACAGGCCCATGCTTTTCGGCGGCCGGTTGGGGGCCGCCTGCCCGGTCCAGTCGGCGCGGAAACGGAATTTTCCGTCGGCGTGGCCGAACCCCTTGATGAAATGCGCGGCGTCGAAGTCCGGCTGCAGGTCGACCCACTTGTCTTCCTTCAAGCTTTCGAAACTACCCAGCCCGCGCTTGCCCAGGATGATGTCGATATGCTGCTGCTCGGTCATGCCGAAGCCCGGGCGATCGGCGACGCCGAGGCGATCAGCCAATTGCTCGATGACGAAATGGTTGGTGCGCGGCCCCTCCGGCGGCTCGATCAGCTTGGGGCCGAGCGTGATGTGCTGGTTGCCGCCGCCCTTGTAGACGTCGTCGTGCTCGAGGAACATCGTCGCCGGCAGAACGACATCGGCAAGCTTGGCCGTGTCGGTCATGAATTGCTCATGCACGCAAGAGAACAGGTCGTCGCGCACAAAACCCTGTTTCACCAGCCGCTGCTCCGGCGCGACATTTACCGGGTTGGTGTTCTGGATCAGCATCGCCGTCACGGGCGGGCCGCCATAAAGCGCGTCGCTGGCTCCGGTCAGCACCGGGCCGATGCGCGAATGGTCGAGATGGCGGATCGAGGGATCGCGCATCCTGGTGCCTTCCAGAACTTCCTGGTTGAGCTTGAAGATGCCGGAGTTGGAATGGAAGGCGCCGCCGCCCTCATATTGCCAGCTGCCGGTGACAGCCGCGATGCAGGACGCTGCATGCATGTTGACGGCGCCATTGCGCTGGCGCGCGAAGCCGTAGCCGAGGCGGAAATAGGTCTTTTTCGTCGTGCCGACGAGGCGGGCGAAGGCCTCGATCTCGGCGACCGTCAGGCCGGTGATCCCGGCCGCCCAGTCCGGCGTGCGCGTCTTGAGATGCGCTTCCAGTCCTCTCGGATCGTCAGTGTATTTCGAGAGATAGGCGCGGTCGGCCATGCCTTCCTTGAACAGCATATGCATGACCGCGCAGGCCAGCGCGCCATCGGTGCCCGGCTTCAACACCAGGCCAAGATCGGCCTGCTTCATCGTCGCATTCTCATAGACGTCGATGACGACGATCTTCGCGCCGCGCTCCTTGCGCGCCTTGATGGCGTGCGTCATGACGTTGACCTGCGTCACCACCACATTGGTGCCCCAGATCACCACGCAATCGGATTTCGCCATCTCGCGCGGGTCCGGCCCGCGCAAGGCGCCGGCGCCCATCATCCAGCCGGTCCAGGCGAGATTGGTGCAGATCGAACCGAAAAAGCCGGAGTATTTCTTGGCGTGGCGCAGCCGGTCGATGCCGTCGCGCTGCACCAGCCCCATCGTGCCGGCATAATAATAGGGCCAGACCGTCTCCGAGCCGTATTTCTCCTCGGCCGCGATGAATTTTTCGGCGACGAGGTCGAGCGCCGCCTCCCAGCTTGCTTCTTTCCAGGCGCCGTCGCCCTTGGAACCGGCGCGGATCAGCGGCTTCAGCAAACGGTCGGGATGATGGACGCGGTCGGCATAGCGGGCAACCTTGGCGCAGACGACACCGGCCGTGTAGCTGTTGGACTTGGCGCCATGGACGCGGCCGATGCGATTGTCGTCGAGCAGCTCGACCTCGAGCGCGCAGGTCGAGGGGCAATCATGCGGACAGGCCGAATGGCCGATGCGAAGCTTGGCGTGTTGGTTCATGGGGCGAGGTTAACCGGTTCCGGACGCGGCGTGTAGGGCCAGATCTTACCCTCCCCTTGATGGGGAGGGTCGGCGTGTAACGCCGGGGTGGGGTGTGGCGCAGACCCCCACCCCGCTCCGCTTCGCGGATCGACCCTCCCCACAAGGGGGAGGGTAATCACTCCGCCGTGCCTTCCTCATACTCTGCCGACATGGTCAGCCACTTTTCCTCGTGGCCGGCCAGCGTCTGGGCCAGTTGCGAGCGCTCCTTCGCCAGCCGTGTCGCCGTCGAGGGATCCTTCTCGTAGACCGCCGGATTGGACAGTTCGTCCTCAATGCCGTCGATGCGCTTGCGAATGCGGTCCATCAGCGCTTCGGTGGCGCGGATCTCCTTGGCCAGCGGCTCGAAGGCAGCGCGGCGAGCCGCCGCATCGCGGCGGCGGTCGGCTTTTGACGCCTTGTCGGCCTCGCGCTTGCCGCGGCGGTCGCCGGAGACGCCGGTGACCAGCGTCTTGTAGTCCTCGAGATCGCCGTCATAGGGGTTGACCGCGCCGTCCTTGACCAGCCACAGGCGGTCGGCGGTTGCCTCCAGCAGATGGCGATCATGCGAGATCAGGATCACGGCGCCGGGAAACTCGTTCAGCGCATGGATCAGCGATTCGCGGCTATCGATGTCGAGATGGTTTGTCGGTTCGTCGAGGATGAACAGGTTTGGCCCCTCGAAGGCCGACAGCCCCATCAGCAGCCGCGCCTTCTCGCCGCCCGACAGATCCTTGGCGGCGGTGTTCATCTTCTCGGTCGTGAGGCCGAACTGGGCGACGCGGCCGCGCACCTTCG
This sequence comes from Mesorhizobium sp. M7A.F.Ca.CA.004.04.2.1, assembly GCF_004022825.1. NCBI lineage: Bacteria > Pseudomonadati > Pseudomonadota > Alphaproteobacteria > Hyphomicrobiales > Phyllobacteriaceae > Mesorhizobium > Mesorhizobium sp. M7A.F.Ca.CA.004.04.2.1. Next base: position 594 of record NZ_RZPH01000741.1, on the reverse strand, counting down.
ATTCCGGGGCCTCCGGCATCAGCCGGCGGACATGCTCGTAGGCGTTTTCGTCCGGCCGGAGGTCGTCGAGCTGGTGCTGGGCGAAGATCGCCACCTTCAACCCGGGCGCCACCGTCATGGTGCCACTCTCCTGCTTGAGCCGGCCGGACAGCAATTTGGCGAAGGTCGACTTGCCGTTGCCGTTGGCGCCGAGCAGCGCGATGCGGTCGTCGGCGTCGATGCGCAGCGTCATCTTCTTGAGGATCGGCTGACCCTCGGTGTAGCCGACATTGACGTTGTTCAGCGCCACGATCGGCGAGGCCACCGTCTTCACCGGCTCGGGGAAGGAGAACGGCCGCACCGAATCGTTCACGAGGGCCGCGATCGGTTTCATCTTCTCCAGCGCCTTGATGCGCGACTGCGCCTGTCTCGCCTTGGAGGCCTTGGCGCGGAACCGCTCGACGAAGGATTCCATGTGCTTGCGCGCGGCCTCCTGCTTGACCCGGCCCTTCTCCTGCAATTCCTTCTGCTCTGTATATTGACGCTCGAACTGGTCGTAGCCGCCGCGCCAGAAGGTCAGCTTCTTCTGGTCGAGGTGGACGATCGAATTGACGG
>NZ_RZPH01000073.1:0-11329 GCF_004022825.1 Mesorhizobium sp. M7A.F.Ca.CA.004.04.2.1 | reverse complement strand
CTCCAGGATCGCGTTTGCGCCCTTGGCTTCGCTCAGCACATGCGGCGCAAGGTTCAGCACCTTTTCGCCGACGCCGGGTCCCGGCCACGCCGGTTCCGCCACCCAGCGGCCGGGCCGCTCGTCATAGATCGCCGCCGGCCGTGCGGGATCCTGAATCCAGGCGCGCAGCATCGGCTCGTCGGCAATGCCGGTGTCGATGCCCTTGAGATATTGATCCCACCAGCGCAGGCACTCCTGCAGGAAGCCGATACGCGGTCCGGGCATGGCGAAGTGCGGATATTTGTGGCCCCAGGGTCCGATCAGGCCCTTGCGAGGACCGCTCAGTTTTTCCAGCATCCGGAAGATCGGATTGGGATAGCCGTCGGCCCAGCCGCCGACGGCATAGACCGGGATCTCGACATCGGAATAATCCTCGCAGATCGAACCGTGCTTGTAGAAATCGTCGCGGCGCTGGTGTTCGAACCAGTCCTGCATCCAGATGCCGTTGCCGTTCAGCCGTTGCTCCCAAAGCTCGCGCCAGCGGTCGCCGACAACAAGCGGATCCGGTGGCGTCATGGCGATGGCCCAAGCGGTGGTTCCCCACATCAGATTGTCGCACATCATCGCGCCGCCGAGATAATGCACGTCATCATTATAGCGGTCGTCGGTCGAGCACAGCGAGACGACGGCTTTCAGCGCCGGCGGGCGGCGGGCGGCGACCTGCAGCCCGTTGAAGCCGCCCCAGCTGATGCCGATCATGCCGACACTACCCGAGCACCAAGATTGCCGGGCCAGCCATTCGATGACCGCCAGGCAGTCATCCTGCTCCTGCTTCAGATACTCACCCTTGCACAGCCCCTCGCTGTCGCCCGAGCCGCGCATATCGACCCGCACGCCGGCATAGCCGTGACCGGCGAAATAGGGATGCGTCAGCGCATCGCGCTCCACCGTTCCGTCACGCTTGCGATATGGCAGATATTCCAGGATCGCCGGCACCGGATCGGCCTCCGCGTCTTCCGGCAACCAGATGCGTGCGGCCAGCTTGACGCCGTCCGGCATCGGAATCCACAAATTCTCGATCTCGCGGACTTTGCGCGGGAAATCGGTGACGACGCGGATATCTTGCATGGCGGCTCCTCTCAACGCCCGGCCGACACTTGCGCCGGTGGCGATCCTTATGTGTTCAGCGGGAAATGGCAGGTCAGACGGCTGTCGCCAACTGCGACCGGGACGGGGACATCCACCGTGCAGCGGCCCTGGGCCTGCGGACAGCGTGTGTGAAATTCGCAGCCTGAAGGGCGCGCCAACAAGGACGGAACGTCAGCCGGCAGCGTGATACGCTGATGCACCCTGTCGGGATCGGGCTCTGGATTGGCCGAGAGAAGGGCCGCCGTATAGGGATGATGCGGCGCGCGGAAGATCGCTTCGGTTTCGCCCTGTTCGATGAAGCGTCCGAGATACATCACCGCCATGCGGTCGGCGATCTGGCGCACGACATGCAGATTGTGGGTGATGATCAGCATCGACAGGCCCATGCGGTCACGCAGGTCGTTGAGCAGGTTCAGCACCTCTCCCTGCACCGAGACGTCGAGGCCGGCTGTCGGCTCGTCGGCGACGACCAGCACCGGGTCCAGCGCGATCGCCCGCGCCACACCGACGCGGCGCGCCTGGCCGCCGGAAAGCTGGTGCGGGTAGCGGTCGGCGAAATCGCGCGGCAGCCCGACCAGTGCAAGAAGTCGTGTGACTTCGGCGTTGAGATCGCGATCCGACAGTCCGTGGATGACGAAAGGCTCCGACAGCAGCGACCGCACGCTGAGCCGCGGCGACAACGATCCGACCGGATCCTGGAACATCATCGGCATGCGCCGCCGCACCGGTTTCATGGCGGCGTTGGACAGGCCTTGCAGTTCCTGCCCTTCAAACAGGATCGTGCCCGCTTTCACCGGCTGAAGACCGTTGAGCGTGCGCGCCAGCGTCGTCTTGCCCGAGCCGGATTCGCCGACCAATGCGAAGGTGCTGCCTCGTTGAAGCGTGAAGCTGACACCGGACACCGCTTCGATCTCGGTGGCTCGCCCGGCAAGTCTGGCGGACAGGCCGCCAACCCGGAACGAGACACGCAGATCGCTGACACGGAGCAGGTCGTCGGAACTCATGCGTTCATCGCTCCCAAGGGAATGTCCGCATGCCAGCAGCGGGCGATGTGAGACCCACCGAGGATTGCGCTGGGAGGCGTCGTCAGGCATTGGGCGTCGGCGCGATCGCAGCGCGGCTGGAAGACGCAGCCGCTTGGTCGGCGGCGCAGATCCGGCAAGGTCCCGGCGATGGTCGGCAGGCGGGCAACCCGCTGCGACAGCCGCGCGGGATCACAGGCCAAAAGCTTCTGCGTGTAGGGATGGCGCGCATCGTGGAAGATCTCGCGAGTCGTGCCGCTCTCCACCACCTCACCGGCATACATCACGATCATCTCGTCGCAGAGTTCGGCAATCACGCCCAGATGATGCGAGATGAACAGCACCGAGCAGCCGATGTCGCGCTGCAGATCCTTGAGCAGTTCGATAGTGGCCACCTCCAGCGTCGCATCGAGCGCAGTCGTCGGCTCGTCGGCGATCAGCAGCGCCGGTTCCATCATCAGCGCCATGGCGATGGCGATGCGCTGCTTCATGCCGCCGGAGAACTCGTGCGGAAACTGCGTCAGCCGGCTTTCCGGATCGGGAATGCGAACCTTGCGCAGCATGGCGACCGAGCGCGCATCCTTGTCCCGCTTCGACAGGTTCGAGCGATACTGGATGTCGCGCATCTGGCGCCCCACCGACAGCACCGGGTTGAGCGCGCCCATCGGATCCTGGAACACGGTGGCGATCCTGAGACCGCGCAAGCCGCGCATCGCGGTGGGGTCGAGCCGGGCAAGGTCCTTGTCGCCCTCGAAGATGATCTCGCCCGATGTGATTTCACCATTGTCGGCGAGCAGGCCGAGAATGGCGTTGATGAGCGTCGATTTCCCGCAGCCGGATTCGCCGACCACGCCGACGCTGCGGTTGGCCGGCACGGAAAAGCTCACCTGCTTCAGCGCCTCCAATCGCCCACTCTCGGTGTGGAAGGCGACGCTCAGATTCTTGACCTCGAGAACCGTCATGAGCGTCCCTTCAGCCTGGGATCGAAGAGGTCGCGCAGCGTCTCGCCGAAGAAGGTGAAACCGAGTGTCGTCAGCACGATCGGCAGGCCGCCGGCAATCACGATCCAGTAGGAATCGCGAATGTTGGCGAAGCCGTCATTGAGGATCGCGCCCCAGCTCGGCGTCGGCGGCCGCACGCCGAGCCCGAGAAAGCTCATGCCGGCCTCGATCGCCACCACCACGGGAATGTCCATCGATATCAAGATCAGGATCGGGCCGATGATGTTGGGCAGGATATGGACGCGCAGGATGCGGCCCGCACTGGCGCCCATCGAGCGCGCCGCCATGACATGTTCGGCTGATTTGAGCACCAGCGTCTGGGTTCTGATGATGCGGGCATAACCCGGCACATTGACCAGCATCACCACCAGCACCACCGCGTAGAGCGAGGGGCCGAACAGGGTGACCAGCGTCAGCGCCAGCATAACGGTGGGAAAGCTCTTCACCGCGTCGAAGATCAGCAGCAGCACATTGTCGAGCCAGCGCGGCCCATAGCCTGCGATCAGCCCCAGCACGACGCCGACAACCAGCGACACCGCTGTCGCGCCCAGCGCGATCAAAAGCGCGACGCGCCCGCCATAGAGCACCCGGGTGAGAAGATCGCGGCCGAGATGGTCGGTGCCGAGCAGATGCAGCAGGCTCGGCGAAGCGAAGCGTTCGGCCGGCGATATCTTGCTCGGCGCATAGCTGGTCAGGAGGCTGGCGAAGACCGCTGACAGCACCACGACCGTCACCAGCGTCAGGCCGATGGCGCCCAGCGGCTCGCGCATGATGCGGCGCACGGTGCGCCATATCATGCCGAGACGGAAGCTGCGGGACGGCAGCTCAGTTGAAACTTGATCTGACACGGGGATCCAATAGGCCGACCAGAATGTCGGCCGCTACGTTGACGAGGACGAAGAAGACCGTGGTGACCAGCACGGCTCCGGAGACGATGGGGTAGTTGCGCACCGAGATCGCCTCATAGACCAGCTTGCCGATGCCGGGGCGGGCGAAGACGATTTCGGCGAAAACGGAAGACGACAGCATGTGGCCGATGCCGACGCCGAGCAAGGTGATCGTCGGCAGCACGGCGATACGCAGCGCGTAGGTGTAGACGATCCGGTGCTCGGTCAGGCCGAAGGCGCGCGCCGTGCGGATATGGCTGGCCTCCAGTGTCTCCAGCATCGAGGCGCGCACCATGCGCGAGATGTAGCCGATCCAGCCAAGGCCGACCGCTAGAGACGGCAGGATGAGGTGCTGAAGCCGGCTGGCGAGGTCGCCCGGTTCGCCGGCGCCGATCGCCGGCAGCCATTGCAGGGCGACCGCAAACACCAGCAGCGAATAGATGGCGACGACGAAGGATGGCACGGCGATCATCGCCACCGACAGCACCCCGATCACCTGATCGACAAAGCCGCCGCGCCGCACCGCCGCGATGCAGCCAAGCGGGATGCCCAGCGCCACCGACCACGTGATGCCGCCGACCACCAGCGCCAGCGTGAACGGAAGCTGTTCCATCACCACGTCCAGGACCGGCCGGTTCGACAGAACCTCGGTGCCGAGATCGCCATGCAAGGCAGAGCCGTAGAAGTTCACGAATTGCCGCCAGACAGGTTGATCCAAGCCCATACGCTCGCGCAGCGCCTCCTTCATCTCCGGCGTCGCGCGTGGCCCCAGCGCGACGGAGGCCGGGTCTCCGGGAATGAGGTAGACCATGGCGAACATCATCATCATGGCGACGCTGATGATGATGGCGCCAAGCCACAGACGCTTGAGGGCGTAGCGGATCATTTTCGGTACCTGTCGGATGGTCTTTGGCCGGGGCGAGCCCCGCCCGCCGATATCATGCCGGTTTGAAGTCGGTGAACACGGGTTCGCCGTTCGGCTTCAGGCCGGCCACAAGCGTGTCTCGATTCATGATGCCGGTGACCTCATGCGTCAGGAAAATGTAGTTGCCGTTCTCCTCCATCAGGTCCTGAAGCTTCTTGTAGATGACATCGCGCTTTGCCGGGTCGAGCTCGACCATGCCCTCGGCGTTGAGCTTGTCGAATTCCTCGCTGGAAAAACGCTCCCAGTTCCAGACGCCGATCTGGTCGCGGGTGAACCAGGCGGTGGCCCAGCTCGGGTCCGGCTGCATGGAGAAGCGGCTGATGATCATCTGCAGCTTCTTGTAGTAGTCGCCTTCCTTGGCGCCAAGCGTCCAGAAGGTGCCGCTGTCGTTCTGCTTGATCTCCACAGTGAGACCGACATCCTGCAGGTTCGACTGCACGACCTGCGCCGCGGTCAGCCGCTCGGTCTTGTTGAGGATGTCGAGCGTGATCGTGGTGCCGGCCAGCCCCTCCTTGGCGATCATGTCGCGGGCGCGGTCCGGATCGAAATCGAAGAGGTTCTTCTCGCGATGGCCAGGCAGACCGGGCGCGATGATGCCGGTGGCCGTGGCGGCCGCACCGAAATAGGCAGCGTCGACCACCGCCTTGCGGTCCACGGCGTACTGAACCGCGCGGCGCATGTTCGGATTGTTGAAGGGAGCGACATCCTGGTTCATGCCGAGCCAGACAAAGGCCAGCGAAGGCTTCTCGACGACGGTCGTCTTTGGCGGCGGTGTCTGCTTCAGCCGCGAGATCGAGGAGACCGCGGTCCAGGTGTAGTCGAGGTCGCCGGCCTCATAGCCAAGTTCGGCGGTCTTCTCATCCTCGATCGGATGGATGTGGATTTCCGCGAAGGCGCCCTGCTCGTACTTCCAGTCGGGATTGCGCACCAGCACCGTGCGCTGCTTGGGCAGCCATTCCTTCAGGATGTAGGGGCCCGACTGGGCCACCGGCTTGACGCCCATCTTGCCGCCGAGCTCGGTGATGGCGCGCTTCGACAGGATGGTGCCGGACGGCGTCGGCAAGGTCGACGTCCACAGCGGCGCGAAGGCCTGCTTCAGGTGGATCAGCCCCGACAGCTTGTCCTTGACCTCGACTTCCTTGAGCGTTGCCCAGTCGCCGGAATAGGGGCTTTTGTTGGCGGGGTCGGCGATGCGTTCGATCGAAAACTTGACGTCTTCCGCCGTCATCTGGCCGTAGCCGTCTGTGAAACCGATATTGTCGCGCAGCTGGAAGGCGACGGTCAGCGGGTCGAGCTGCTTGATCGTTTCCGCCGCCATCGGCCGCCAGCCCCAGCTATCGCCCGGCGTGGTGACGACGAGGCCGGCGAAGATGACGCTGGTGATGTCGCCTTCAGGCGCCGCCAGCCGGAAGCAAGGGTCGAGCGTCTGGATGTCGGCGTAGGATCGCACCTTGAGGATCGGCCCGTCGCTCGACCAGGAAACTTTTGGATTGACCATTGAGGCGAGGCCGAAAGCGCCGGCTCCGGCGAGCAGGCTGCGGCGCGAAACCCTGGTGTCGGCTAGAATGGACATGCTCTACCCCTCTGCTGTTTTCGTTGTTTTGCTTTCCAGCCGTTGGCCATTCTCCAAGCCGGGCCGAATGTGTCTGTCAGCTAAAACTGCTAATAATAGACATCTATGTCTAGCGAAAATTTTGCCGGCATGTCCGAATCTTGGAGACGGACGATCTTGCGGGAAATCTCGATATCCGATCCGACCCCGCCGCTACGTCGGCATGGGCAAGCGGCTAAGCGCGAAATGTGATCGCGCACACGGTGCGGCCTGGCCCGCTATTCGGTGGGGCCTGGATCAAGAGCTGGAGCGGAGACGCGCTCTCCGCTACCTTCACTTCCAGATTTCGGCCGCCAGGCGCACGAAATTGCCGCCCAGGACGTTGCGCACGGTCTGCTCGGACTGGCCGCGGCGCAGAAGCACATCGGTCAGTTCGCGCATCTGGCCGGGAGCCGCGTAGGTCGTCGCCCCTTCCGGATATTCGCTCTTGGGCCAGAATTGCGGATTGTCGGAAATGATGCGGTCGATGCCTTTGACATCAACCGGAAAGGCGTAGTCCAGTCCGATGCCGACATGATTTGGGCCAGCCAGGTCGACGAGATATTCGATGTGGTCAGCCAGCCTGTCCGAGTCCGTCCGCCCTTCTCCCAGGAAACGATTGAGCCCGACAATCGCGACGATGCCGCCGGTGCGCGCGCAGGCCTTTATCTGCTCGTCGGTGATGTTGCGGCCATGGCCGCACAGGGCCTTGGCGTTGGAGTGCGAGAAGATGACAGGGCGGTTCGAGTATTCCATCACCTCCATCGAGGTGCGGTAGCCGGTGTGGGTGACGTCGACGAACATGCCGAGACGGTTCATCTCGTCGATGACCTCGCGGCCGAATGCCGTCAGGCTGGTCTCGACATCGTGGCAACCGCCGCCGGCGAGGTTGTTCCTGTTGTAGGCGAACAGGATCTGGCGCACACCCAGATGGTGATAGAACTCGACCATTTCGATGCGGCCGTCGAGCGCGTTCATGCCCTCAATGTCGAAGGTGATCGCCAGTTTGCCCTCGAGCTTGGCCTTGCGGATTTCCGCGACGGAGGAGACCAGCGTGTAGTGCTCGGGATTGGCAAGGATCCAGTGACGGAAATTTGCGAGCGTCCGCACTGTCTGCTCCCAGGGCAACAGGTCGAAGCCGACATCGATTGACAGATAGTCGATGCCGGCGTCGCGCCAGATCTGCAGATTGTTCAGGTCCGCAGCCGGATCCGGCATGAAGCCGGAATGCGCGTCCCATATGATTTCACTGTCGAAAATGGCCTTGGCGGCAGTCGAAACGCTCACTTTTTTCCTCGCTCTCTCGGCAACACCAACAACGGAAGGCCAGATCAAGCGGCGTTCCGGATGTGTGATCCAGATGCAGTGCGCATCAAGTATCAGGCCACAGACACATGTGTCTAGACAGCTCCGAACGGGCCTGTATGGTCGCCGTCGCTGCATGTCGCTCCGACCGGGCCATCGGCAAAAGGGAGAACAAAGATGAGCTCAAACGGAAGCCATGGCGGGAGCGATAGCAGGCATATCGCCGTGATCGGCGGCGGTATTATCGGCTGCAGCGCGGCTTTCCATTTGCTGCGGTCCGGCGTGCGCCGGGTGACGGTCATCGATGCGGGTCAGCCGGGTGCCGCGACCACCAGCGCCGGCGCGGGCTTCGTCTCCCATTGGTCCGCCGGCATGATCCCGCTCGGTGAAGAAGGCCTTCAACTGCAGCAATATGGCCTCGATTTCTATCGCAGGCTGCACGAGGTCGGCGTCGAGATCGGTTATCGGCCAAACGGCACCTTGATCATGGCGCTGACCGAGGATGGGCGCGAGCGTTTCGTCCGACCGGTGCTGGACTCACCCTATGCCCCGCCGGAAATGCAGGATTTGAACGCCGCGCAGATCGGCCAGAAGATGCAGGGCCTCATCGATCCGGCGCGGGTCCATTCGGCCGCCTACAATCCGCATGGCATCCAGCTCGACACCAAGCTGGCGATGGGGGTACTGACCGGCCAGATCAGCGAGCTCGGCGGTGTTTTTCGCAGCGGCACACGCGTAACGGCCGTCCATGATGCCGGTGACCGGGTGACCATCGAGACCGATCAGGGCAGCCTTGAGGCTGACGGCGTGATCGTTGCCGCCGGCGCCTGGAACAACCAGGTCATATCAGGCCTCGGCTGGAAGTTGCCGCTGCTGCGCGTCGTCGCAACGCGCATCGTCACCGACGATCGTGGGCTGCCGTCGACCATTCCCACGGTCCAATGCCGCGAATTGCGGCTGTGGCTGCGCGAAACATTCGGCGCCGTCATGTGGGGAACCGGCCGGCATTACAAACCTCTCTACAAGACCGACGACAACGAGATCGAACCTGGCCAGCCGCACAATATCGAGCTGATGCGGGAGACCTCCGAGCAGGAGCTTGCCGAGTTGCAGACTGTGTTCCCGCCGCTGCGCGGTTCGACGATCGCGAGCTGGGCGCAAGGCGTGCCGTGCTACACGCCCGACAACGGCCTTGTCGTCGGCAAGGTGCCCGGCAGCGACAATGTCGTGGTCGTCGGCGGCGACAATGAGAGCGGCGTCACCCATGGACCGGGTCTTGGCCGGCTATCCTGCGAACTGGTCCTCGGGCACACCCCGGTCGTTTCCGCCGAGCGGTTCCGTGTCGATCGCTACGCCTCCGATGCCTTCAAGTCGGAGGCCGAGATCGAGGCCGCCATGCCGGCCTGGGGCGCGCGTCATGAAGCGTCGCGGTTTGGTCGCGAGGCCTGATCTGTTAGCTGTCGCCGACGCTGGCCAGCAGCGCCTGCGCCACCGCCCTGACCACCGGGCCGGCATTCTTCCTCATGACGATGTGGAAGGAGCCGGCGTGGCGACGCGAGGTTTTCGTCAGCCGGACGAGCTGGCCGCGGCGCAGATGCTCATCGGCAAATCCCGCCCAGGCGAGTGCCGCGCCGCGCCCGGCGATGGTTTCGTGGATCATCGACATGTAGCTGGTGAACCGAGGTCCGTCGAGTTTCCGGTCGGTTCCGATCCATGATTGCCAACTGTCGATCGCGCCGGGCGGCGTCACCTGATGCAGCAGCGGCACCGCCATGAAAGCCTCGGGGTCTTCCGAGGCGAGCGCCGGATAACGCGCCAGGAACGCCGGCGCGCAGACCGGGAACCATTCACCGTCGAGCAGTTTTTCGGTCACGAATTCGGGCCATTGCCCGGCTTCGCCGAAACGGATCGACAATGCCACTTCAGGCTGATCGAAATCCCTGTAATCGGTGGATGTCTGCAGCAGCACCCGGCCATCGGCAACCTGCGATGTGATGAGGCCGAAGCGCGGCATCAGCCATGCCTGCGCGAAGTCGTGGCTGCAGCCGACCATGAATGTATCGCTGTCGTGCGCGGTCAAATCCTCGACCGCTTGCCTGATGGTGCCGAGACCCTCGCGGATCGCTTCGGCCAGCGTGTTGCCGGCCCCGGTGACGGCGACGCGGTTGCCTCTGCGCGTGAACAGCTCGACCGACAGCTGGCGCTCGAGATTGGCGACATGCCTGCTGACCGCCGATTGTGCGATGTTGAGCTCCTGCGCGGCCAGTGTCAGCCCGCCATGCCTGGCGGCAGCCTCGAAGACGACCATGGCGTTCAGCAGGGGAAGCGATGTTTTGAGGGTTTTCACGGTCCGGACCTACATTCATGCCTTTTCGATATGAAGGTCTATCATATCTGTATTTGCTGCAAGCCTTTCCGCATCGCACACTCTATCGAAACATCATTCTAACGCCAGCGAGCAGAAAGGTGTTTGCCGTGCAGGCCTACACACCGAACAGCCAGCCTATCGACAGAAGCGAGACCGTCAGGCTGATCGACCGGCAACGTCCGGACTGGTCGCTGGAACAGGCCTTTTATGCCGACCCGGCGATCTTCGCGCTGGAACGGGACTTGTGGTTTCCGCGCCAATGGATGCTTGTCGCCCATGCCAGCGAGGTTCCCGAAAAGGGCCGCTACATCGTGCGCCAGCTGTTCGACGAGGAGATCATCGTCGTGCGCTTCGGCGACGCCGAGGACGACATCGCGGCCTACTACAATGTCTGCACCCATCGCGGCTCGCGGCTCTGCGCCAAGGATGGTCGCGGCAAGCTTCTGGTCTGCCCCTATCATGCCTGGTCGTTCAGGCTGACCGGCGAACTGCAGTCGCGGCAGGATCTGCCGGCAAGCGTCGATCCGGAAGCGCTGGGACTGCACCGCGTGCCCTGCAAGAGTTTCGGCGGCCTCGTCTTCTGTGGCCTCGATGCCAGTTCGCTGCCCGACATCCAGCCTGTCGCGGACGGGCTGACGGGCGGCTTGCGCGAAAACGGCCTCGACCGTGCACGCATCGTCGCCCGCAAGAATTATCTGACCAAGGCGAACTGGAAGCTGGTGCTCGAGAACTTTCTCGAATGCTATCACTGCCGGCCGGCTCATCCCGAATATTACCGCGTCAACGGCCATGTCAAAGTGACCGCGACCCGCGATGCCGACAAGGCGGTCGAGTGGCAGAACGAAATCGAGGCCTGGCACAGCGTCATCGGCGATGCCGAATTCCACAAGGGTGCGTGGCAGGCAGGCGACCTCGACACGATGCCGTTTGCCATGCACCGCAAGCCGATCGGCTCCGGCCGTAACACGCTGTCCAATACGGGCGAGGGGGTCTCGTGCCTGATGGGTGGTCGTCACGCCTATGATGGCGGCGAAAGCGGCTTTCGCCTCGGACGCCTGTCGTTTGCAAGTGCTGCCAATGATTATGTCACGCTGTTCCAGAT
>NZ_RZPH01000740.1:0-3097 GCF_004022825.1 Mesorhizobium sp. M7A.F.Ca.CA.004.04.2.1 | reverse complement strand
GTGCATAGTTGCAGGAAATGTCGTCGCACCAGGCGAAAGGCATGACCTGCCTTGCCTTGCCGGCTGCGTCGAGGACGGCCATCGGATGGCGCTCGACATGCAGCGGCAGATCGAGGCCGACCGTCGCCAGCAGGCGGCGCGTCCACGGCCCGGCGGCCAGGACGACGGTACCGGCTTCCAGCACCGTTCCATCGGTCAAGGTGACGCCGGTGATGCGGTCGCCCTGCCGTTGAAGGCTCTCGACCAGCGTGTTCTGCATGATCCTGGCACCGTTGGCGCGGGCGGCACGGGCGATGGCGTTGGTGGCGCCGAAGGCATCGGCGTAGCCATATTCCGGCTCCCACAGCGCCATTGCGACATTGTCCAGGGCAAAGCCGGGTGCCGCGTCGGCAAAGGCCTGCGGCGACAATGTCTCGATGCGCGCGCCCTCGCCGCGGATGCGTTCGGCCGCCGCCGTCCAACTCACCTTGTTGTCGTTGCCGCAGACCCACATCATGCCGATTTCGGTGACGAAAGAGCCTTCGCCCGCGATTTCCGGCAGCGACACCAGGATCTCGCGGCCACGTATGGAAAGCTGCGACAATTCCGGCATCAGGTAGAAGGCGTGCAGCAGCGCCGACGATTTGCCCGACGGGCCGCCGGCGGGATGGGTCTGCTCGACCAATGTGACCTTCACACCGGCCTTGGCCAGATGATAGGCGGCGCTCGATCCGACAATGCCGGCACCGACGACGATGACGTCGCTTCCGTTTCGCATGGCTGTTCCCCACAGTCTCTTGGCTGCTTTCCGACAAGGTAGGGCCAGCGATCACGCAATGTCAACATCTCTTCATTGTTGACCAAGATTTAAATCTCTGTAATAAACTCGACAAAACAAGAGAACACGGATTTCGGGGAGGCCCATGGCGATACGCGATGTTCTGATGCGCGGGGATCTTGCGCTGACGCCGTCGGAAGAGAAGATCGTCCGACTGCTGTTGACGGACTATCCGACCTCCGGCCTCGGCACCGCCTCATCGCTCGCCCGGCGCGCTGGCGTCAGCGATCCGACCGTGGTGAGACTGGTCGTCAAGCTCGGCTATGAAGGGTTTCCGGATTTCCAGGCGAAGCTTCTGGCCGAAGTCGAGGCAAGACTGCACTCGCCGCTGCTGATGATGGAGGCCAAGCGGCAGAGCGGCTCCAACGACAGCGCCGTGCTGGCCTATCTCGACAGCGTCACCACGGCCTTGCAGAAAGCCACCGCCGCGACACCCATCCAGACATACGAGCGGGCGGCCCGCCTGCTGATGGAGGTCAAGGGCGAGATTGTGATGGTCGGCGGCCGGTTCAGCCGTCACATCGCCGGCATGCTGGCCGGCTATCTCGTGCAGTTTCGCTCCGGGGTTCGCGATCTCGGCGTGCTTTCTCCACAGACTTTCGACACGCTCGCCGACCTCGACCGGCGCGACGTGCTCGTCGTGTTCGACTACCGCCGCTACCAGCTCGACGTCATGGCCTATGCGAGCCAAGCGGCGGCGCTCGATGTGCGCATCGTCCTGTTCACCGACCAATGGCTGTCGCCGATATCAGACCTCGCCGAAGTCACCATCGTCAGCCCGCTCGAAGTCGCCTCGCCCTATGACACGCTGGCGCCGGCAATCGCCCAGATGGAGGCGCTGGTCGCCCATATCGTTTCGACGCTGGGCGACGACGCGCGCGCCCGCATTGAGCGGCTCGAAAGGGTGCGACATGCCAATGCCGTGACACTCGACAGCGACCCGCAAGAGAACGGCGCGCGCAAGATACCCGGACCCCGCAAGACGCCGGGACCCAAATCAGCAAAGCAGGACGACAAAGCATGACCCAGGCCCTACCCAAACGAGACGAAGCCTTCCGTGCCGGCGAAACGGCCCTGCTGCTCGTCGACATGCAGCGCATCTGGCTGGAGCCGGGCGCAGATCCGTCGCATCCGGAGCGTGGGCCCGATCACTATTTCTACCGGCAGACATCGTCACAGACGATCCCCAACCAGGAGCGCCTGCTGGCCGCTGCGCGGGCCAATGGCGTCGAGGTGCTGCACACCATCATCCAGAGCCTGACCGAAGACGGCCGTGACCGCTCGCTCGACCACAAGCTGACGCCGATCCATGTCGCGCCCAGCCTCCCGGAGGGTCTGCCGGTGCCGGCGCTGGCGCCGGTCGGCGACGAGATCATGCTGCCGAAGACGTCGTCCGGCATCTTCAACTCGACCAATGTCGACTATCTCCTCAAGAACCTCGGCATCCGCTATCTCGTCGTGGTCGGCGTGCTGACCGATCAATGCGTCGACATGACGGTGCGCGACGGCGCCGACCGCGGCTATCTTGTCACCTGCGTATCGGATGCCTGCGCCACCATTACGCAGGAACGCCACGACATCGCGCTCAAGGCCTTCGGCGGCTACTGCTGGGTGGCCGATACCGACACGGTCGTCGGCCGCTTCAACGCTTTGGGAAAACCGGCATGACATCGACTGTCGAGCCTCTGGTTGCCGTCGTCACCACGGATCTCTCCGCCGTCACGCGGGGCCGCTTCGTTGCCGAAGGCAAGTTGCAGAAGACCGCCACGACCGGCGTCGGTTGGCTGCAGGCCAATCTGTCGCTGACGCCGTTCAACTCGATCGTCGATCCCAACCCCTGGGGCTCGTCGGGCGACCTGCGGCTTATCCCCGATCTCAAGGCGCGCTTTCGCACGACACGTACCGGATCGGCGACGCCGTTCGACATGGTCGCCGGCGACATCGTCGAGCTCGATGGCAGCCCATGGCTCGGCTGCACCCGCACGATGCTCAAAGAGGCGCTGGCCGATTTGAAAGCCGCAACCGGCCTGTCGGTCATCGCCGCCTTCGAGCATGAATTCAATGTCGCCGACGGCGGCTTCGCGCCGGCGCATTCGATGTCTTTCGCCGCATTGCGCCGCACGGACCCCTTCGCGCCCAACCTGATGGCGGCGCTCGAGGAAGCCGGAGTCGCTCCCGAGGTGGTCATCGCCGAATTCGGCGACGAGCAGTTCGAGGTGACGCACGAGCCGGCGGACGCGCTGACGGCGGCGGACCGCGCCGTCGCCATCCGCGAAATCA
>NZ_RZPH01000739.1:0-3102 GCF_004022825.1 Mesorhizobium sp. M7A.F.Ca.CA.004.04.2.1 | reverse complement strand
ACATGACCCTGTTCGAGGTCGACGAGGCCGCCACCCGCATCCGCGAAGAGGTCTACGAGGATGCCGACATCATCGTTGGCGCCATCTTCGACAAGGGCATGGAAGGCCGCTTCAGGGTCTCGGTGGTGGCGACGGGCCTCGACCGTGCGTTTGGTGTGGAGGATGCCGAAGCCGGCATCGCGCGCGACCACGCCGGTCAGCCGGCGCGGACGCTTCAATAAGTCATATCGCGCGTTTATCCTCGCCAGGAGATAATTTCTCGAGGGAGACATCGCCGGATAGCAACTGGCGCAACTATTGTGTTCAGCTGTATCGATCTCGGTACCGCTGCTGCTACAAGAATCCGTCATAGACGGCCATCTATACTGGCTACCCGTATCGTTCGAGCGACGAGAGGCGCGGCTTGGAATTCGACTTGAAAACCATCGAAGCGCTTGCGCCCGATCAGGCGTCGTTGAGCGCAGCGTCCAGGTTGACCAGGCAATCGAACTGGCCACGGCTCGAAAAGAGCGATCAACTGGGGCTCCTCTGGGGGGAATGCCAGGGTTCCGGCTCCAATCCCTATCGTGTGGTCGTCGACACCGGCGACCATGGCTACAAATGCACCTGTCCGTCGCGGAAATTTCCCTGCAAGCACACTTTGGCGCTGATGTGGATTGCAGCCACCACGCCGGCCAGTTTTACCGCCGCAGGCTCGGCCCCGGAATGGGTGAATGATTGGCTCGGCCGCCGCAGGAAGGCCTCGCCGCAGCCGGCGGCGCCAGCGCCCGGTGCGGGAGGCAAGAGCATTGGCGAGGCCTCGCGCGACGACGAAAGCGCTGATGTCGAGGACGCCGCTGCGGTCGAGCGCCGCGAGGCAGCGCAGCGCAAGCGGACGCTGGATACGCAATCCGCGGTGTCGGCGGCGTTGGATGAGCTGGATCAATGGATCGCTGACCAGTTGCGGCTTGGCCTGGCCGGTTTTGTCGACAACAGCAGTGATCGTTGCCGCCGGATTGCGGCACGGCTGGTCGACATGAAGGCGACAGCGCTTGCCGGCCGCATCGACGAGATTCCGTCACGGCTGATGGGGCTGCGCAGCGAGGAGCGCCCGGACGCGGCGATCCGCGAACTAGGCAAGCTTGTGCTGGTGGCCAAGGCCTGGCGATCGACGCCAGGCGACGCCGAATTGAGGCGGCTCGTATCGACGTCCGAAAGCCGTGAGCAGGTTCTGGCCAATCCCGATGCCAAACAGGTCGAAAGCGTCTGGGAGGTGCTTGGCGAGAAGATCGAGTCGCGCCGTGACGGTCTCGTCAGCCATTCGACCTGGCTGCTCAACCTGAAGAGCGCGAGCCCGCAATTTGCTCTCTTGCTCGACTATTTTCCGGCCTCGGCCGGTCGCCGGTCGAACGCCTTCACACCGGGCGACCGGTTCGATGCCAGGCTGGTCTTTTACCCGGCACGCCAGCCGCTGCGGGCCTTGGTGGCGGACCGCAAGGGCGACGTCCCGACAGGTGAGTGGCCCGATTTCGGCTTTCACACAGCCGATCCGCTCGCGGCGCATGCTGCTCACCAGAACACAGCCCCTTGGCTCACCGATTGTCCTGTCATGCTGCCGCCCGGCGCGATCCTGCTGGACGATCGGGGCGCTGCCTGGTGGCAAGCCGCCGGCGATCCGCATGGTATCGCCTTGCCGATTGCCGACACCGTCAATCCAACGCTGCTTGGGCTGGACCTTATGGCAACGGCAGCACTTTGGAATGGCAGCCGGCTTGACCTGCTGGCGGCGCAAAGCGGTTTCGGGAGGCTTGACCTGTCGTGAACGAGATCGAGCAGACCGGCCTGGCGGCCATGCGCGACTGCTGGATCACCGGCGGGACCACCTTCGACCTGGCTCCGGGCGCGTGGAAGGAGATCGCCGGCGGTGCCAGCCCCGACGAGCGCGAACGCCGGCTGCTGGCGATCGCCGCACAAGCTCTCGACACCGCCTTGCGGCCAGCCGCGCCAAAGATGCTGAAACGCCGCCCGCAATTGCCCGAACTCGCCTTGCCGATGCTGCCGGAACGGCTGCGGCCGCTATTGCGAGCCGCGCTCAAGCATGCCGCCGACACAAGAAGCAAGTCGCGTGTGGTCACGCTCGTCGCCAGCCGCGGCTTCGTGCTGCATCCGATGGACTGGATGCCAGCCGCGTCGGATCAGAGCAGTCCGGACGTTTATGCACCCTGGATCGACTGGCAGGCAGGCGCGGACGGCGAAAAACCTGCAAGCCAGGAGCATCTGACGGTGGAAAACTGGGATGACTTCTATCCCGCCGCACGCCGCACCGCGCTCGCCGATATGCGCCGCACCGCACCGGCTTCGGCTCGGCAACTGATCGAAACCAAAGCCTCCGGAGAGCCGGCGGAGATCAGGATTGCACTCGTCGACCTGTTGCGCTTCGGCCTGGGTGCCGATGACGTGCCATTCCTGAAGAGCCTCTCCGCCGATCGTTCCGGCAAGCTGCGCGAGCTCGCTGGCCGGTTGCTGGCAAGATTGGGAGAGCACGGCTCGCCAGGCGGTGGCGGGCCGGAAGATCCGACGGCCGAACTCGCTGCCTTCATCGCTGAAGGCAAATCCGGCTTCATCCGCCGCCGCACCACCTACACGCCGGCAAAACTCAAATCGCCGGCGCAGGAAAGACGTCGCGCCGAACTGTTCGAGACCTGTAACCTGGTCGACCTCGCCACGCGCTTCGGCACCACCGAATCCGAGTTTATCGGGGCGTGGCAATTCGGCGCCGAGAGCAATGCCGATATCCTTGTTGCCCGAATGGTCGCCGCGTCGGGCAGCGACGCCGCGGTGACGCACATGGCGGATATGCTTGTCGCCGAACGTGACAAGCCCGCACTCTTCGTCCTCCACCTCATGGCGCGTCTGGACAGCCGCAGGAAGCGTGTCCTGGTCAGGTCGATCCTGAAGGACACGCAACATCTTGGCGCGCTCAATCTGGCCGAGGGCCTCGAAGCAAGCTGGCTGGAATGGGCCGACCTGACAAACGGCCAGACGCTCGCGGCGCTTCGCTCCGCTGTTGCAGCAAACGATGACGCTGTGAGGCGAGGCGTCGACCAGCTTCTGGAAACTATG
>NZ_RZPH01000738.1:0-3103 GCF_004022825.1 Mesorhizobium sp. M7A.F.Ca.CA.004.04.2.1 | reverse complement strand
GCGTTCAGTCATGGCAGGTGCTTCTAATGCATGATCCCAAAAAGTGGAAACCGGTTTTTGGAAAAGATCATGCTCAAATGAAAGCTAGAGCCCGTTCCGTCTTCCGTCCATCAACAAGATGGAACAGGCTCTAGCGAGCCTCTCTCGCAAAGGCAAATCCGATCGGCGCGCCGGCCGTGAACCTTTTCCGGCACATGAACGACAGATGAACACGCTGATCACGAAGCCTTCACGCAGCGTTCACTAGGTTGCACCTTAATAAGATGAAACCAAAATCCCATCTATCCGTTGTTAGGCGCAGGAGAACACGCACATGCTGATCTACATGCTCGCCACCGCAATGACCGTCGCCATGCTGATCGCCACCGTATTTGGGCTGCATCAGGAGGCGCAACGCATCCGCGTCAAGGCAAACACCAAGCGCTTCGAAGGCTTCGGCCCGCGCAAGCCATATCGTCACTACTGATAAAGCCTGAACTTGCTGCCGCGCCGGCCACCTGGCCGGCGTTGCTATGTCAAAACCCGGGTGCCGGACTTAGTCCGCACCGTCCGGACCGGCGTCAGGCGCCGGAGCGGCATCAGCACCGCCCTCGACCGTCTCATCGCTTTCTTCGTCCGCTTGCGGTTCCGAGATCCGCTCGACCGAAACCACCTTTTCGCCTTCAGCCGTGTTGAAGATGGTCACGCCCTTGGTGGCGCGGCTGGCGAAACGGATGCCGTTGACCGGAACCCGGATGACGGTGCCGCCGTCCGACACCAGCATGATCTGGTCGTCATTGCCGACCGGGAACGTCGCCACCAGCCTGCCAATCTCGGCTGCCTTCGACACATCGGTGGCGCGGATGCCTTTGCCGCCGCGTCCGGTCAGCCGGAAATCATAGGATGACGAACGCTTGCCGTAGCCGAACTCGGTGACCGTCAGCACGTACTGTTCGTGCGCCTTGAGCTCTTCGTATCGGTTGTCGGAAAGCTCCGTCTCCTCGCCGATCTCCTCATTGGTCAGCGCGATCTCTTCCTCTTCGCCGGTCGTTTCCGTGGCAAGCCGCCGCTCCGCCGCCGCGCGCTTCAGGTAAGCGGCGCGTTCCGCTGGCGAAGCATCGACATGCTCTATCACCGACATCGAGATGATGCGGTCGGTCTCGGCCATGGTTATGCCGCGCACACCGACCGAATTGCGGCTCTGGAAGACGCGCACGTCGCCGACGGAGAAGCGTATGCACTGGCCGGAACTGGCGGTCAGCAGCACGTCGTCCTTGTCGGTGCAGGTCTCGACGCCGAGGATCTCGTCGCCTTCTTCCTCCAGCTTCATGGCGATCTTGCCGTTGCGGTTGACCTGGACGAAGTCGGATAGATCGTTGCGGCGCACGGTGCCGCGCGTGGTGGCGAACATCACGTAAAGTTCGCCCCAGCTGGCCTCGTCCTCCGGCAGCGGCATGATGGTGGTGATGCGCTCGCCCTGCTCCAGCGGCAGCATGTTGATCAGCGCCTTGCCGCGTGACTGCGGATTGCCGATCGGCAGCCGCCAGACCTTTTCCTTGTAGACGATGCCGCGCGAGGAGAAGAACAGCACCGGCGTGTGGGTGTTGGCCACGAACAGCCGGGTGACGAAATCCTCTTCCTTGGTCGACATGCCGGAGCGGCCCTTGCCGCCGCGACGCTGCGCCCGGTAGAGCGACAGCGGCACGCGCTTGATGTAGCCGGAATGGCTCACCGTCACGACCATGTCCTCGCGCTGGATCAGGTCCTCGTCTTCCATGTCCGAACCGCCGTCGGTGAGTTCGGTGCGGCGCGGCGTGCCGAACTCGTCGCGCACGGCGGCAAGCTCGTCCTTGACGATCTGCTGGACGCGCGCGCGGGA
The DNA here is from genome assembly GCF_004022825.1 of Mesorhizobium sp. M7A.F.Ca.CA.004.04.2.1. NCBI lineage: Bacteria > Pseudomonadati > Pseudomonadota > Alphaproteobacteria > Hyphomicrobiales > Phyllobacteriaceae > Mesorhizobium > Mesorhizobium sp. M7A.F.Ca.CA.004.04.2.1. The sequence continues at coordinate 1,245 of NZ_RZPH01000738.1, read as the reverse complement.
CGACAAAATGTCCAGGTAATCGATGATTTCGGCGCCGATCGTGTTCAACTCGTCGGCGATCTCGTCGCGGCCGAGCGCGGTCAGGCGCTGCAGGCGCAGTTCGAGGATGGCGCGCGCCTGTTCCTCTGACAGATTGTAGGTGCCGTCTTCGTTGATCCGGTGACGCGGGTCATCGATCAGGAGGATCAGCGATTCCACGTCGCCAGAGGGCCAGCGCCGCTCCATCAACTGCTCACGCGCCGTCTGCGGATCCGGCGCGGTGCGGATCAGCTTGATGATCTCGTCGATGTTGGCGACTGCGATGGCGAGACCGACCAGCACATGGGCGCGGTCGCGCGCCTTGCGCAGCAGGAATTTCGTCCGCCTTGTGATCACCTCCTCACGGAAGGCGACGAACGCCTTCAGCATATCGGTCAGGTTCATCACTTCCGGCTTGCCGCCGTTCAGTGCCACCATATTGGCGCCGAAGGAGGTCTGCAGCGGCGTGAAGCGGTAGAGCTGGTTGAGGATGACGTCGGCAACGGCGTCGCGCTTCAACTCGATGACGACGCGGTAGCCCTGGCGGTCGCTCTCGTCGCGGATATCGGAAATGCCCTCGATGCGCTTGTCGCGCACCAGTTCAGCCATCTTCTCGATCATCGACGACTTGTTCACCTGGTAGGGAACCTCGGTGATGATGATCGACTCGCGGTCGTTGCCGCGCTGTTCGATGTTGACCTTGCCGCGCATGACGATGGAGCCACGGCCGGTCGAATAGGCGTTGTAGATGCCCGAACGGCCAAGCACGATGCCGCCGGTGGGGAAATCCGGTCCCGGAATGATCTCCATCAACGCCGGCAGGTCGATCGCCGGATTGTCGATGAGGGCGATGGCGCCGTTGCAGATTTCGCTGAGATTATGCGGTGGAATGTTGGTCGCCATGCCGACGGCGATGCCGCCCGAGCCGTTGACCAAAAGGTTGGGAAACCGTGCCGGCAGAACCTTCGGTTCGCTGCCCGACGCGTCGTAAGTGTCCTGGAAATCGACGGTATCCTTGTCGATATCCTCCAAAAGCTCGTGCGCGACCTTGGTCAGCCGCGCTTCCGTGTAGCGCATCGCCGCAGGCGGATCGCCGTCGATGGAGCCGAAATTGCCCTGCCCGTCGATCAACGGAACGCGCAGCGACCAGTCCTGTGCCATGCGCACCAAGGCGTCATAGATGGAGGCGTCGCCATGCGGATGGTATTTACCCATCACGTCGGCGAC
>NZ_RZPH01000737.1:0-3112 GCF_004022825.1 Mesorhizobium sp. M7A.F.Ca.CA.004.04.2.1 | reverse complement strand
TGATCAAGGGTGGCCCGGTCGACAATGGCACCATCCAAGCGGGCGACGTCGTCATCAAGTTCGACGGCAAGGACATCCATGAGATGCGCGATCTGCCGCGCGTCGTCGCCGAAAGCCCGGTTGGCAAGGCGGTCGATGTGCTCATCGTGCGCAAGGGTGTCGAGCAGACCGTGAAAGTGACGCTCGGCCGGCTCGAGGATGGCGAGAAGCTCGCCAGCAGTGAGGAGGGCAGCAACACCGATCAGGACAAGGGCGACAAGGCTCCGGCCGTTTCCACTGCTTCGGTGCTCGGCATGACGGTCGGCGAACTGAACGACGAGACACGCAAGAAGTTCAGCATTGCGGCCGATGTTTCGGGCGTCGTCATCACCGACGTCACCAAGGACTCGGCCGCCGCCGAACGCGGCATCCAGCCCGGCGAGGTGATCACCGAGATCGCGCAGGAATCGGTCGCCACGCCCAAGGACGTCATGGACCGGATCGGCGCCTTGAAGGAACAGGGGCGCAAGAATGCGCTCTTGATGCTGGCCTCGAAGACCGGCGAGCTCAGGTTCGTGACGATCCGGATGGACTGAGATCCGGAAGATGCGGCGAAAAAATCCTCATCTTGAATGGAAAGGGCGGCTAGCGGGCCGCCCTTTTTCTTGCCTGCCAGTCTTGGCGCGACAGTCTGTACAGGACATGGCGCTTGAGCGCGGGATGGCTGTCGGGAATGCTGGGGTGGTCGAAATCGCCGGACGGATCCGCGCTCATGCCGAGGCGTTGCATGACGGCGGTGGAGCGGCGGTTGGCCGCGACGGCGAATGACACGATTTCATCGAGGCCAAGCGTCTCGAAGCCGTAGGCCAGCCACGCTTCGGCTGCCTCGGTGACATAGCCCTTGCCCCAGAACTCAGGTGCCAGTCGCCAGCCGATCTCGATGGTGCCAGCTGGCAGGGATGGCACATGATCGGTGTCGAGGAGACCGATGAAGCCGATGCATTCACCGGTGGCGGTGATCTCGGCGGCAGCAAAACCGTATCCGTCCTCCGCGGTCCAGGCCCGGAGCTCGTCCATCTTGGCATCCGCCTCGGCGCGGTCACGGCGGAACGGAAAGAACTCCATCACCCGGTCGTCGGAGTTTATGCGGTGGAACAGGTCGCGGTCGCGATCTTCCCAGTTGCGCAGGATCAGGCGCTCGGTACGCATTGGTTTCATTGCACAAACTCCTCCCGCCTGTAGCCTTGCACATAAAGCAGCGCGGTCAGGTCGCCATGATCGATGCGGACCTTGGCCTGTGCCGCCACCGTCGGCTTGGCGTGGAGCGCGACACCGGTACCGGCAAGGCAGATCATGTCGAGATCATTGGCGCCGTCGCCGACGGCGATGGCGTCGGCGGGCGTCAGGCCGAGGCGCGCTGAAATTTCGATCAGCGCGTCGGCCTTAGCGGCGCGGCCGAGGATCGGTTCGCCGACCAGCCCGGTGAAGCGGCCGTCCTGCTCGAGCAGGCGATTGGCGCGGTTCTCCTGGAAACCGAGCATGGCGGCGATGCGCGTCGTGAAGACCTCGAACCCGCCAGACACGAGTGCCGTCCAGGCGCCATTGGCGCGCATGGTCCGGACCAGAACACGGCCGCCCGCTGCCAGCGTCAGGCGATTGGCGACGATGCGATCGACCACGGCGGCGTCGAGGCCCTTGAGCAACGCCACCCGTTCACGCAAAGCCGGTTCGAAGGCGATCTCACCATTCATGGATCGCGCGGTGATGGCCGCAACATGATCCTTGACGCCGATCTCGTCGGCCAGCTCGTCGATGCATTCCTGGTCGATCATGGTTGAATCCATGTCGGCGATCAGGATTTTCTTGCGGCGGGTTTCCGCCTGCTGGACGATCACGTCGACGGCCTCGCTGGCAAGTGCCGTGCGCAAGACGGCACTCGTGACGGCGTCGTCGGCTGCCTCAGGCAGGACGAGATCGCAGGCAATACCTTCGGCCAGCCAGACAACAGCGCTTGCGCCGACCGACCGTGAGGCCATATTCGCAAGCGACAGCGACAAAGCGCGCTCAGCGGGACGGGAAACAAGCGTGGCGATGAGCGGCATGAAACATTCCGGCGGGCAGGCGGGCAAGGGCCGCGTGAAGAACGCGATCCTGATAGCCGGGCCGACCGCCAGCGGCAAGTCGGCGCTTGCGCTCGATCTGGCCGAGCGCAGGGGGGGCGTGATCGTCAATACCGATTCCATGCAGGGCTATTCGGTGCTCGACGTGCTGACTGCCCGGCCGGAGGCGGCCGACCTCGCCCGCGCACTGCATTATCTTTATGGCCATGTCCACCCGGCCACCGCCTATTCCACCGGCGCCTGGCTGCGCGATGTGATGAAGCTGATCGAGGACGGCACATTCTCCGAACGGCCAGTGATTTTTGTCGGCGGCACCGGGCTCTATTTTCGCGCGCTGGCCGAGGGCATTTCGGAAATGCCCGACATTCCGCAGCGGGTCCGCGACCGCTGGCGCTATGAGTTGAAGGAGCAGGGCGCCGTCAAGCTGCACAGCCTGCTGCTGCGCGAGGATTCGGCGGCGGCCATGATGCTCAAGCCAACCGACAGCCAGCGCGTCGTGCGGGCATTGGAGGTTCTCGATGCGTCTGGCCGTTCGATCCTGGAATGGCAGGCAGAACGCGGCCAGCCGCTCATCGACAGGGAAAGCGCGCGTTTCCTGGTGATCGAGCCGGATCGGGCGGCATTGGTCGCTCGCATCGACAAACGCTTCGACCAGATGCTGGACAAGGGCGCGCTGGACGAGGTCAAGCGGCTTGCAGCACTTGGCCTCGATCCCGAATTGCCGGCGATGAAAGCGATCGGCGTTCGCGAACTGCAGGCAGCGATGGCCGGAGAGATTGGCTTTCCCGAGGCAATCGAACGCGCCAAGATCGCGACCAGGCAATATTCCAAGCGGCAAACCACCTGGTTCAGGCATCAATTGGGGCCGGAATGGCTGAGATTGCGCCCCGGTGATGATCTGGAAACCACGATCTCAGCGCTTGCTTCCGATACAACCTGAAAAGTTTACCTGCAAGGAACGGTTCCCGTGGTGGTTGTCCAAATTAACCCTCCGTAAGCCCGCCCATGCCATA
>NZ_RZPH01000736.1:0-3114 GCF_004022825.1 Mesorhizobium sp. M7A.F.Ca.CA.004.04.2.1 | reverse complement strand
AAACCGGTGAGTTCCGCAGTGCTACCGGGCAAAGTGTTTTCGTTGGTCAAAATAATCTTCTTTCACGCGGCTTCTGGCCGCAAACATCGATGGCGGCAGGGCGCAACCTGCCGTCGAAAAATCTGTGATGAACGACAAGGCGGGCGGACGTATTCGTCCACTCGGCTGCGCTGTCGTGCCCGCAGGCATCATGCCACGGGGCTTTTTCACCGCTTTGTGATTTACCGGAAAAAGGGCCGATATACCGGAAAGAGGGGAAACAGACGCAACCAGTCTCATTCGTCGAGAAGGCCGGATTCGTTCCCGGCCCAAGCGCCTATGGGCTGCATATGGCTGAGTTCGCCGCCAAATGCAAGGGGCGTCATGCTGCAGCGCAACAAAACCCGTGGCGCAAGCGGCGCTTGCGCTCGCTTGCCGGCACGATTACCACGAAATGCCACTGGCTTGGGAGGTAATCGATGAAAGACGTTCTCAAGGAACTCGAGCGCCGCCGCGAGATTGCCCGCATGGGCGGCGGCCAGGCTCGCATCGATGCCCAGCACAAGAAGGGCAAGCTCACCGCGCGCGAACGCATCGAGGTGTTTCTCGACGAGGGCTCGTTCGAGGAATTCGACATGTATGTCGAGCACCGCTCGACCGACTTCGGCATGGAGAACACCAAGATCGCCGGCGACGGCGTCGTCACCGGCTGGGGCACCGTCAACGGCCGCCCGGTCTACCTCTTCGCCAAGGACTTTACCGTATTCGGGGGCTCGCTGTCGGAAGCGCATGCCGAGAAGGTCATCAAGGTGCAGGAGATGGCGCTGCGCAACCGGGCGCCGATCATCGGCCTCTACGATGCTGGCGGCGCGCGCATCCAGGAAGGCGTGGCAGCACTCGGCGGCTATGCCGAGATCTTTCAGCGCAACGTGCTGGCCTCAGGCGTCATTCCGCAGATTTCCGTCATCATGGGACCGTGCGCCGGCGGCGACGTCTATTCGCCTGCCATGACCGACTTCATCTTCATGGTGCGCGACACTTCCTACATGTTCGTCACCGGACCGGATGTGGTGAAGACCGTGACCAACGAGACGGTGACCGCCGAGAGCCTCGGCGGCGCTTCCGTCCATACGACGAAATCGTCGATCGCCGACGGAGCCTATGACAATGACGTCGAGGCGCTGCTGCAGATGCGCCGGCTGGTCGACCTGCTGCCGGCTTCCAACACATCGGAGCTTCCCGAGATCGAATGCTACCAGTCGGTCACCGACCATGATTTGTCGCTCGACCGGCTGATTCCCGACAACGCCAACAAGCCCTACGACATCAAGGAACTGATCATGAAAGTTGCCGACGAAGGCGACTTCTTCGAAATCCAGCAGAACTTCGCCAAGAACATCGTCACCGGGTTCGGGCGCGTCGAGGGCCGCACCGTCGGCTTCGTCGCCAACCAGCCGATGGTGCTGGCCGGCGTGCTCGATTCCGACGCCAGCCGCAAGGCGGCCCGTTTCGTGCGCTTCTGCGACTGTTTTTCGATCCCGATCGTCACCTTCGTCGATGTCCCCGGCTTCCTGCCTGGCACCGCGCAGGAATATGGCGGGCTGATCAAGCATGGCGCGAAACTCCTGTTCGCCTATGCCGAGGCCACCGTACCGAAGATCACCGTCATCACCCGCAAAGCCTATGGCGGCGCCTATGACGTGATGGCGTCGAAACATCTGCGCGGCGACATGAACTATGCCTGGCCGACGGCGCAGATCGCGGTGATGGGTGCCAGGGGGGCGGTCGAGATCATTTATCGCAAGGACATCGGTGACATCGAAAAGATCGCAGCCCACACAAAGGCTTACGAGGATCGCTTCCTGTCGCCCTTCGTCGCCGCCGAGCGCGGCTATGTCGATGAGGTGATCATGCCGCACTCGACCCGCCGCCGCATCGCGCGCGCGCTGCGCATGCTGCGCAACAAGGACATGCAGAACCCCTGGAAGAAGCACGACAACATCCCGCTGTGAGGCGTGGCTGGGCATCTATCCGAGGTAACCGTCGGGCAGCTCACTCCTCTTCCGCCGCGCCAAATCCCGCCCCCATGGTGGCGCGGACAGGGCTGCCCCATGGCGTCGCGTGATTGTCGATACGCATCTGGAAGATAAAGTAAGTCGGCGAGCAGAAGCCGATGCCTTTCACCTTGCCGATGCCCGGCGTGTCAGGCGGCAGTGACTGGCACATATAGTCCTCGCGGCAGAAATGATCGGCCGAACAGGCCGGCCGGTTGCCGCGATTGACGGCGCCGCCAAGACATTGGTCGAAATTGTTGGTGGCCACGCAGATATCGAATTTCTTGCCGCCGACCAGCCCGCAAATCTCGTTCGGCATCGGCTTGCCGGCTTTGAAGGCCGCGAAGTCGCGGTCCTTGTCGTCGCAGCCGCGATAAGCGATCCCGCCCGGCACGCCGATCTTCGGCGGCCGGCAGGTATAGGCGGTGCGCGAGACATCCGGGGCGAAGGCCGCGAACTGGCCCGATCTGCTGTAGCGGTCGTTGAAAGGCTGCACCGCGTTGCTGGCGATCGAGCCGGTCAGGCAGGGGTGGCCGGAAAACATTTTTTCGCTGTCCTTGGGCAGCAGGCATTGCGCCAGTTTCGTGTGCACGCCTGAAGCGGTGGCCAGCGGCGTGCAGACGGTGCCGCCGTCGCATTGCCAGGTCGCGCCGAACCGCGCGGCATCTTCCGGCATCAGGCAAGGCATGGCCATCTCCGCCGGCGCGTAATCAACCGCGTCGGCGTTCGTCCAGACCGCCGGCGGCGCAAAGGAGAGCGGACGGAAGCGGTTCGGCTGCTTGCCTTCGGCCGTGGCGGCGAGCCACGCCTGGCGCCGCGGGATCTCGGCATGAAGATGCGGCGAAATCCCGACCTCGATGCGGTTCAACGGCGATGTCGTCTTGTCGTCTAGCCCGATGAAATGGAAACCGGCCGTCGAACCCGCCTGATGGCAACCCTGGCAGGCGCCATTGTCCAGCCGCTCGACCAGCGCTTCCGGCGTGCGCACCAGTTTCAGCGCGGAATAATCGAGCGGTGCGAAATCCTTGGGCTGGAATAATTGCGTAAACGGATGATTGGCCTGCCGCGCGCTGCCGAAGGT
>NZ_RZPH01000735.1:0-3115 GCF_004022825.1 Mesorhizobium sp. M7A.F.Ca.CA.004.04.2.1 | reverse complement strand
CCAGTATGCCGTGCGAATAGGCCTTCTCGGTCTGGACCCAGCCGCTGTTTTCGACATTGACCTTGCCGCCGTTACCGCCAACGTTGCCGGACCCGCCCAGTGACAGGTTGACACTGACTTCCGATTCATCGGTGTGACCGGTGCTTTCGCCGGCGCCACCGGCGCCACCGCCGCCACCCACCGACTGTGCGAAGATGCCGATGGAACGCTCCTGCTGGGTCCAGATGCCGGCCGTGGCGAGATTGAAGACGTCGACTTGGAAAGCGCTGCCACCGCCGCCGCCTGCCCCGCCAAGCGCCCCACCGATCGCATATTTACCCAATACGCCCGATGTCGCCGAGCCGCCGACACCACCACCGCCGCCGATCGAGTTGGCGCTGATACCATACGAATCGGCGCCGTCGGTCACGATCAGGCTCCGGTTGGTAACAGAGACCGTGCCGCCATTGCCGGCACCACCCGCGGCGAGGCCGATCGCCGCGCCGATGCCGACGGACGTCTCGCCTTCGCTGCCTCCGCCAACGATCTCCTCGTCGGTCGAAGCCGCGCCGCCGCCGCCGCCGCCGCCGCCGACCGACATCGCCAGGATACCGATGGAATTGAAGCCCTGGGTCCGGATTACCCCGGAATTGTCGACATGCACGCCGGCGCCGATGACGTTGTTGCCGTCATCCAGGCGGAACAACGCCGCATCGTTGCCGGAGCCGCCCGAACCGCCAATGCCGACATTGACGGTGACACTCGTCTCGCTGGTGCCGCCAAGGTGGAACGCCTTGGCGTTGCTCGATCCGCCCATGCCGCCGCCGCCGCCCAGCGATTGCGCGACGATGCCTGAGGAGAAATCGCCCTTGGTCGTCAAATTGCCGGTGTTGATCACGTCGACCGCGCCGGAGATATTGCCGGTGCCGCCCCCGCCTCCGACGGTCACGTTGGCCGCAACGTTGACGCCTTGGCCGCCGCCCAGATCGGCGGTCGCACCGTTGGTCGAGCCGCCATTGCCGCCGCCGCCGATCGACTGCGCAAGGATCGCCGCGCTCATGTCGCCATCCGTCTGCACCGTCATGGCATTGTGGACGAGCACATCGTCGCTGACATTGCCGTCGCCGCCGCCGCCGCCGATGCTGACGGTCGCGTTAACGCTGACATTGACGCCGTAACCGCCAGCCGCCGCCCAGGAATCGCCGCCATTGCCGCCGCTGCCGGCAACCGACTGGGCAAGAATGCCGCCAGCCTGGTAACCCTTGGTGACGATGCTGCCGCCGCCGCTGAGGCCGGTATCGACGATCACCAGGTCGCTCCTGCCACCGTCGCCGCCCCAGCCGCCGACCGTAACGCCGAGGCTGACATTGACGCCGTTGCTGACCGAGCCGGCCATCGTGGCCGCACGGCCGCCATTGCCGCCGCCGCCGCCAATCGACTGTGCCACGATGCCGCCCGAGCCGACCGCGTCGGTGTCGGCGATGATGTTGCCGTCCGCCCTGACCGTAACCTTGCCGCCAGGGCCGCCATCGCCGCCCTCGCCGCCAACCGAAACGCCGACAGCTGCCGATGCGTAGAAACCGGCGCTGAAGGCTCCGGAATAGGCATTGCCGCCATTACCGCCGCTACCGCCGACCGATTGCGCCAGGATGGCCTTCGCGCCCGCGCCGCCGACGTGGATGTCGCCCTTGTGGGTGACGGTAACCTGATCGCTTAGGTTCGCATCGCCGCCGCCGCCGCCGATCGCGACGCCAGCCGCACCGAATATACCAACCGCGACCGCACCGGCGCTGCCGCCATTGCCGCCGCCGCCGCCGACCGATTGCGCCAGGATGCCGTGCGCGAGCGCGCCTTTGGTGGTTATGTTTGCGGTGTTTTTGACCTCGACCTGGCCACCTGCCCCGCCAGCGCCGCCCTGGCCACCGACAGCGACGGCCGCAAAGGCACCACCGGCGCCCGCCAAGCCTCCATCACCACCTGAACCACCGACCGACTGCGCGAAGATGCCGATCGAGAGGTCCCTGTCAGTGGTGATCCGAGCCGTATTTTCGACATAGACTTTCTGGCTGCCACCACCGGAACTGCCATTGCCGCCCAGCGAGAAGGAAGGTCCGCCGACCGTCACCGCAAAGCCGCCGGAGCCGCCGCCGCCGCCGACCGACTGCGCCATGATGCCGTGCGACTGAATACCTTCGGTCTGGACGACGGCGCCGTTGATGACATCAACGGTCTTGCCGCCGCCACCGCCGGCGCCCTTACCACCGATCCCGATGCCGAGGCCCAGGTTCAGTCCTGCGGAACCGCCGCCCGTGCCGCCGCCACCGCCGATGGATTGCGCGACAATACCCGTCGAGCGATCGCCGATCGTATGGATCAAGCCGCCACCAATTGTGGCCCTGACCGTCTCGGCCTCGCCGGCCGCTCCGCCTTTGCCGCCGATGCCGATGGTCGCAGCGATAGCGCCATTGAAGGAAAAGCCGCCATTGCCGCCGCCGCCGCCGATCGATTGAACGATCAGGCCAGCGGAGTCGGCGCCGTGGGTTGTGATATTCGTGGTGGTGGAGTTGTAGACGACCTTGCCCGCGGCGCCGCCGCCGGCGCCACTGCCGCCGATGCCGACGGTCAAGCCAAGGCCGACACCGATGACGCCGCCGCCATTGCCGCCGCCGCCGCCGATCGATTGCACGATGATACCGGCCGACCTTTCCTTGAAGGTCTCGACCGAACCATTATAGGTCGCATCGACCGCCTTGCCCGCGCCTGCCGCGCCGCCGCCACCACCGATGCCCAGATTGGCGATCGCGCCAAACGTGCCGACGAAGCCGCCATTGCCGCCACCGCCGCCGACCGACTGTACGACGAGGCCGATCGAGTCGGTGCCGCGCGTGATGATCGATTGCTGGCCGCCATTGGCGGTGCGGAAGAACACGTCGCCGCCATCGCCGCCGCCGCTGCCCTTGCCGCCGATTCCAACGCTCGCTCCGAAGAGGGCGCCTTCCACGACAAAGCCGCCATTGCCGCCGCCGCCGCCAAGCGATTGGACGACGATGCCTGCCGACCGGTCCTGCAGGGTTTCGACCGAGCCGCCGGTGGTGACGTCGACTTTCCTGGCGAAGCCGCCTGAACCAGCCGAGCC
>NZ_RZPH01000734.1:0-3116 GCF_004022825.1 Mesorhizobium sp. M7A.F.Ca.CA.004.04.2.1 | reverse complement strand
GTAGTCGTAATAGAGGATCGGCAGCACGTCGCGGTGCTGGTAGCGGTCGAAAATGATGAGGTCGAAATCCTTGATCTTCTCGACGAACAGTTCGCGGGTCGGGAAGGCGATCAGCGATAATTCGTTGATCGGCGTGCCGTCCTGCTTTTCCGGCGGCCGCAGGATGGTGAAATGGACGAGATCGACCGAGGCGTCGGATTTCAGCAGGTTGCGCCAGGTGCGTTCGCCGGCATGCGGCTCGCCGGAGACGAGCAGCACGCGCAAGTTCTCGCGAATGCCGTCGATGAGCGCGATGGCGCGGTTGTTGGTGTCGGTCAGTTCGCCCGGTTCGCGATCGATGGCGAGTTCGACGATGTTGCGGCCGGCGCCCGGAATGGTGACCTGCAACGGCATCGCCTGGCCGACAGTGGCGTGCTCGACCGCGACCTGTTCGCCATTGACCGAAACGCGCACATCGACCGGGCCGGTCTCGTTTTCGGTCGAGACGACGCGGTAGGTCATGTCGAGCGGCTTGCCGACAAGGCCGAAGCGCGGGGCGTTCTCGAAACGTATGCGGCGATCCTTCTCGTGATCGTTGCCGGTTATCAGCGCATGCAGCGGAGCGTTGAAATCGGGCGCTCCCGGGGGGGCGTCATGGACCTCGCCATCTGTGATCATGATGGCGCCGCCGATCCGTGACGGCGGCACGTCGCGGAAGGCGCCTTCAAGCGCGCCGAACAGCCGTGTCTCGGTGCGTTCCTCGGCGGCCTCGGATTTGCCGGCCTCGACGACGCGCACGTCGAACTGCTTGAAGCGGCCAAGCCGCTGCTGCAGCCCGGCCAACGCCTCGTCGGTCTGCTTGGTGCGGTCGCCGATATCCTGGCTCTGGCTGCGGTCGACGACGAGGGCGACAACGCTTTTCAGCGGCTCGCGCTCCTCGTTGAGGAACACCGGGTTGAACAAAGCGGCGGCGAGCGCCAGAAGGGCGATGAAGCGGAAGACCGAACCGCGCTGGCGAAACCACAGGCCGACCAGCGCAAGCAGCGCCAGCGGCACCAGCGCCAAGGTCAGCAGTGGCCAGGAGATCAGCGGTTCGAAGGAGATCGACCAATTCATTCCTTACCCTCCTCTTTTTGGGGAGGGTTTATCCGCGACCGGAGGGCACCAAACAAACTCATTCTACTGCCCCAGCCGTTCGAGCAGTATGGGTACGTGCACCTGGTCGGATTTGTAGTTGCCGGTCAGCATGTACATCATGATGTTGACGCCGGCGCGCAGCGCGTAGATGCGCTGCATCGGGTCAGCCGGCACGGTTGGCAGCAGCGCATCGCCGTTCTCGTCGACCGCCCAGGCGCCAGCGAAATCATTGGCGGTGATCATGATCGGCGAGACGCCATCGCCGGTACGCACCGGCCGGTTCTCGGCGTTGCTGGCGTCGAGCGAGGCCTCGACCCAGAGCGGGCTGCCGGCGAAGCGGCCGGGGAATTCGGGCAGGATGAAGAAGGATTTGGTCAGCACGTGGTCGGACGGTACCGGTTCCAGCGGCGGCACGTTGAGATTGCCGAGGATGTCGCGCAGCCGCTCCGTCGCCGGGCTGGTCGAATCGGCGCCGATGCCGTTGGCGAACTGGTCGCGGGTGTCGAACAGCACCGTGCCGCCTTGCTGCATATAGGCGTCGACGCGGGCGATCGCTGCCTGGCTGGGCATCGGTGCGGCCGGATCGATCGGCCAGTAGATCAGCGGATAGAACGACAGCTCGTCCCGGGAGATGTCCACACCGGCCGGCTCGCCCGGTTCCAGCGCCGTCTTCTCGACCAGGAATCGCGTCAGCCCCTCGAGCCCGGCGCGGCTGATCGAATCGTCGCCCGGCACACCGGTCAGCACATAGGCGATGCGGGTCTTCGAAATCGCCTCGATGGCAATTTCGTCACCCGGCTTGGCGTCGTCGGCGCGGGCAAGGTCGGCATGACCGAACAAGCTACCCAGCGCAATCAGGGCGGCGGCGGTGGTTGTCACGGCACCGGCGCGGCGCGGCCGGCGTGAAAACAGGCCGCCCATCCAGAACACCGCCAGCGTATCAAGCAGCATCAGCACCAGGGCGGCCGCGACCAGCGTGCCTTTCAAACTGCGCGATTCGTCAAAGGCATACTGGATCGAGGTGACCGGAACAGTGATTTGCGGGCGCGCCAGGGGCGCCAACTTGCTGTCGGCTTCCAGCAGATTGTGGGCAAATACACCCGTCTCGGAACCATAGAGACCGGGCGGGTTTTCAAAAGTCACCGGCAGCGCGCCAGCGCCCGGTACAAGCGGCCGTGCATCCGGCGTCGGCGGCACCAGCGAGCCGTCGGCTGCAATCATGCGATAGGGCGCCAGCGACGCCGCGGCCGCTTCGGCATTGGCGATGGCCGCGCCCTGGTTGCGCGACAGCTGCACGATGCGGCGCAGCATCTCGACGAAGCTGCCAGAGATCGGCAGGTTCGACCAGGTTGCCTCGGGGGTGACGTGGAACAGCACCAGCGTGCCCTTGCCTTTCTTCAGTCCGGTGACCAGCGGCGTGCCGTCGGCAAGGGCCGCCCAGGTGCGCTCGACGATATCGGGTGTCGGCTCGGCCAGCACCTGCCTGCTGACGGTGACCTCGGTCGGCGGCGCCAGATCGGCGAACGGGCCGGCCTTGGGGAATTCGGTGACCGGCTGCGGCGACGTCCATGACAGCGCGCCGCCGAGCGACCGCTCGCCGGTGCGAAGGCGGACGGGCAGCAAATCGTCGTCATCGCCCGCGGTGGCCAGCCGCGAACCGGCGAAACGCACCAGCGTGCCGCCATTGTCGACCCAATCGACAAGTCTCTGCCGGACCTGTCCGGGAATGGTGCCGATATCGGCCATAACGATCATCGCGGGCTTCTGGTCGAGGATTTGCGGTATGGCGTCGGCAAGATCGGCGCCGGAGGGTTCGACCAGATCGGCGAAGGGCTGCAGCGCCCGCCTGATGTAGTAGAGCGGCGACAAAAGCGGCTGTGCCTGGTCGGCCTCGGCCTGCGACAATAGACCGACGCGCCGCCGCTTGGAGCTTTCGTCGAGGACGCGGACCGCACCAGCCCGCCGCTCGCCGTCGAGCGCGATGGAACCGAAGTCGTTGC
>NZ_RZPH01000733.1:0-3120 GCF_004022825.1 Mesorhizobium sp. M7A.F.Ca.CA.004.04.2.1 | reverse complement strand
CTATCATCCTTGGGACGCGCCGAACGAGGGCGGCGGTATCAGCCGCCCTCGGCAGCGTCAGGCCAGGGCTTCCATCTTGCCGGCGGTGGGTATCTCGGAGGCGCCGGCGTTTTCGACGATCACCAGATCGAAGCCGCCACCGGCCTTCTTGCGCCACTGCCCGCCAACGAGCGGTGTCTTGCAGACGTTCTTCGCGGCGAAAGGTGGCAATCCCGCACCGCTCCAGGCCACTTTGCCCACCACCGTCGTCATGTCGGTGGCCGCTATCGCCGCCGCGATCGCCTCGGCATTGGTTGGATCCGACACGCGGCCCATGACATTGGCCGCCACCTCGAACAGCGAATGGACAAAACCGATCGGCTGGGTCCAGGGACGGCCGGTCTTGGCGGTGAAATCCGCAGCGAGTTCGGCCGAACTCTCGCCCGTCAGCGACGATTTGAACGGATGCGAGGCCGACCACCAGACCTCGGACGAGAGGTTGTGGCCAGCATCGCCGAGCGTCTCGACCGATTGCGGAAAAAGGATCGCCTTGGCGACCGTCACCGCCTTGGGGTTGAAGCCCTGCTGGCGGGCCTGGTTCCAGAAGGTGGTGAAGTCGGGGGGAATGACCACCCCGGTAACGATCTCGGCATTGGCGGCTTTGAAGGCGTTGACCTGCGCGGTGAAATCGTCCGAAAGGTTCTGATAGCGGCCAGGATCGGCAAGGCTGAAGCCGGCGGCATCGAGGCCGGGCTTCAATCCATTCTTCGGGTCGCCCCAGGCATTGCCGTCGGCATCGTTGGGGAACAGCCCGCCCACCTTGCCGTTGGTGGAAAGCTGTTTCCACATGCCGGTGTAGACGGCGATGATGTCTTCGAGACCCCAGAAATAATGATAGGCGAAGTTGAAAGGCTTCCACGAGGCCGGATCGGCCGGATTGCCCTGCTGGCCGATGAACCAGGGCTGCCACGGCGCCATCGTCGAGATGACCGGCACGCCCTCCGCCTCGCAGGTGGTGGCCACAGGGTTGGTGTTCTCGGGTGTCGAGCCGACGAGCATCAGGTTGATCTCGTCATCGACGATCAAGCTCTTCGCCACCTCGGCCGCGCGATTGGGATTCGACTGGCTGTCCTTGACGATGACCTCGAAGTTCTTGCCCGCCTCGGAAGCGAGGAAGGCCTTGATGTTGTAGGCATCGCTCTCCGCGAAGCCGGCAAGCGGCCCGGTCTGCGGCGAAACATAGCCCAGGCGGATCTTGGCGCCTTGCGCGATGGCCGGCGTCGCCAGGCGCGAACCGGCCAGCGCCAGGCCTGTCGCCGCCGAGGCTTTCAGTAGGCTGCGTCTTGTGATCACTGTAGTTCCTCCCTCTTGTTTTATTCTCAAGCCCCCGGACGGCGTCCCTCCCACGCCACCTGAAGGAGTTCCCTTATCGATCCCGGATCGATTGGCCTCGGATTGGCATAGGCATTCTTGACCGCGATCGCCGCCGCGCGGTCGAGATCGGTCTCCTCGATGCCGATCGCCTTCAAGCTCAGCGGAGAGCCGACCGACTGTGCGAAATCCCAGAGCCCGCCGCCCGCCGAGCCGCCGCCGAATGCCTCGGCGATGGGGCGCAGCAGATCGGGCACTGCCGCTTCGTTGAAGGCGGTCGTGTAGGGCAGCAGGATGGCGTGGGTTTCGGCATGCGGCGTATCGAACGAGCCGCCGAAGACATGCGCCAGCTTGTGATGCAGCGCCATCGAGACATAGCCGAGTGCGGTCGAGCAGCACCACGCCGCATAGAGCGCCTGCGTCCGCGCCGCGCGATCCTGCGGGTCGCCGATCAGCCTTGGAATGCCGTCCTTGAAGGCAATCATGGCATCCCTGCACATCAGCACGATCACCGGGTTGCGATCGGGGGCATAGAAGGCCTCCATCGCATGAGCGATCGCGTTCATCGCCGAGGTCACGGTGAGACCTACCGGCAGACTCAATGTCAGATCGACGTCGTAGATCACCGTCTCGGGGCGGATGTCCGGCGAGCGGCGGGTGGTCTTCTCACCGGCCGCCGTCTCGCCGAGGATGTCAGTCATTTCCGAGCCGGCATAGGTGGTGGGAATGACCACCTGGTCGGCGCCGGTGCGCACGGCAATGGCCTTGCCGAGCCCGGTGGTCGAGCCGCCGCCAAGACTGACGACCGCCGAAGCGCCGCTGCTGCGGAAGGCATCGACGGCCTTTTCCGTGACCTCGACAGGGGTATGCATGACCGCGCCGGCAAAGATCCCGGCCGCGAGGCCACCAAGGCTTGCGGCCAGTCTTTCCGCATCGCCCTTCTGATGCGATGTCGACAGCACCATCACCTTGTCATGGCCGAGCCGCCGGACTTCCTCTTCGACGCGAGCCATGCTGCCGGCACCGAAGACCACCCGTGTCGTCAGGCCAGGAAAGGTGAAGCTGTCCATCATCGCGCCGCCTCCATGCGCGGGCCACGCCCGGCCGCGAGGTCGTCGAGGATCGTGCCCAGCATGGCGATCTCGGCGTCCGAGACCTCATGGCCGCGGCCCGGGAACAGATCGGCCCGCAGGCTCGCGCCAAACCGGCCCAGCGATTGCGCGGCATCGGCAAACGCCGAGACCGGAATCCAGGGATCAGCATCGCCACCGGAAAGATAGATCGGCATTCCGGCCGGCGCCGCCTCGGATCTTTCGTCCGCCGGAACGCCGACACGGCAGCCCGTGAAGGCCGCCAAAGCGTCCGGCGGCGGCAGCCCCGCGCAGAGATACTCGATCGAGAGACACGCCCCTTGCGAGAAGCCCGCGAGAAGAAGCGGCAGTCCGGGCAGTTCGGCCCGCGCCGCGACCATTGCGGCCGCAAGGTGGTCGAGCGCATCCGAAAGCTGCGCGCGGGCGACCGGCGTCAACGGATCGACGGCACGCGCCTCCCACCAGATGCCGTGCGGTGCACGCGGCAGGATGAAGGCCACGGCGGACGCGGAAAGCCGCGACAGCACATGCGACTGCATCTCTTCGGGCGATTGGCCGCGGCCCGGGAACAGATCGGCCCGCAGGCTCGCGCCAAACCGGCCCAGCGATTGCGCGGCATCGGCAAACGCCGAGACCGGAATCCAGGGATCAGCATCGCCACCGGAAAGATAGATCGGCA
>NZ_RZPH01000732.1:0-3133 GCF_004022825.1 Mesorhizobium sp. M7A.F.Ca.CA.004.04.2.1 | reverse complement strand
GCTCATCACCAAGGACATTTCAAAATCGATCGACAGGATCGAGCAGCAGCCCGTGGTTGATCGCGACACCAAATATTATCTCGCGAATATCACCAAGGTGAAATCGATCGACGATTTCGTCAAAAACGACCGTTTGTTCAAGTATGCCATGAAGGCCTACGGGCTGGAGGACATGGACTACGCCAAGGCCTTCATGGTCAAGGCACTCAAGGAAGGCGTCTCCGATCCCGACAGCTTCGCCAACAAGCTGACCGACAAGCGTTACGCCGAATTCGTCAGCGCCTTCAACTTCGCCGCCAACGGCGCCGATGCGACCATCTACAACAAGACACAGCAATTGGTGACCAAGAACTATGCCATCCAGGCCCAGATCGCCGGCCTCGATCCCAATTCGGCCTATGTGAAGGGCGAGACGACATACTATCTTGCCAACATCACCAAGGTGAAGTCGATCGACGATCTGATGTCGAACAGCCGGCTCTACACATACGCGCTGGCGTCATTCGGTCTCGACTCGGCGACGGAGGACAAGGATCTCATCAAGCGGGTTCTGCAAGGCGGCGTCCGCGACCCCCACAGTGTCGCCAACAAGATGACGGACAAGACCTATGCCGCGCTTGCCTCCGCCTTCAACTTCGAAGCCTATGGCGAAAACACCACCACCATCAATCCGGCGCAGCAGCCGACCGTCGACAAATACATGCGCCAGACCCTCGAAGAGGATGCCGGTCAGGCCAACCAGGGCGTGCGGCTGGCGCTTTACTTCGATCGCAAGGCCCCAACCATCACCAGCTGGTATGACGTGCTGGCCGACACCGCGCTTGCCAGTGTCGTGCGCACCGTGCTCGGCCTGCCCGATTCCTTCGCCACCGCCGACGTCGACAAGCAGGCGCAGCTGTTCGAGCAAAAACTCGACATCTCGGATTTCTCCGACCCCGAGAAACTCGGCAAGTTCCTGACCCGCTTCACCAGCATGTACGAGATCAACCACCCGACTTCATCGGCCGTCACCTCGGTCAGCGTGCTATTTGCCCAGCCACTCACCGTCGGCATCTCCACCGACCTGATGATGGCCATGCAGAAATTGAGGTTCTGAGGCCATCATGCGGGACAGCCTGTACGTCGCCCTTTCGTCGCAGATCGCGCTCGAGCGGCGCCTCGACACCATCGCCGACAACGTCGCCAACGCCTCGACGATCGGCTTTCGCGCTACCGGCGTGAAGTTCGAGGACGTCGTCTCCGGCACCGGGCAGAAATCGGTATCCTTCGCCTCCCCGGGCAAGACCTACCTTTCCGGCGCCCACGGCGCCTTGAGCGAGACCGGAAATCCCTTCGATTTCGCCATCCAGGGCGATGCCTGGTTTGCCATAGAGACGCCGGTCGGCACCGTCATGACCCGCGACGGCCGCTTTTCGATGAACGAGAACGGCGAGCTGATGTCGATCGAGGGCCCCCCGGTGCTCGATGCCGGCGGCTCGCCGATCCAGCTTGATCCCCGCAACGGCCCACCCAAGGCCGGGGCCGATGGTTCGTTGCGCCAGAACGATCAGCTTGTCGGCTCGATCGGTCTCTACAATTTCGACCCAGGCCCGAACTTCGTCCGCTACGGCAATTCCGGCATCGTTCCGGCACGCACCCCGGAGCCTGTCACCGACCGCTCCGATGTCGGCGTCGCCCAGGGTTTTCTCGAAGAGTCCAATGTCAATCCGGTGCTGGAGATCACCCGGCTGATCATGGTCCAGCGCGCCTTCGAGAACACCGCCGCCCTGATGCGGCAGACCGACTCGTCCACAGACGAGGCGATCAAGACGCTCGGCTCGAAATAATCCATGTCGCTCGACCAACCATCCCTGCGCGCACCCGAAAGACAACTCCAGCCGGCGCCGGAAGACCGGCTTGCCGCGCTGGAACGGGTCTGGCGGCGTTTCGCCGACGCCGAGGCGCTGCTCAAGCGCGGCGGCCGCGTCATCGAAGTCACGCCCACGCACTACAAGGTGCACGGCCTTTCCGGCTTCGCCAGGCTGGGCGACATCGTCGAGCAGCGCGGCGATGCCGGTGCGCGGCGCGGCGAGATCGTCAAGATCGGCCGCGACGAGGCCGTCGTGGCACCCTTCGAACGCAGCGCCGATTCCGGCATCGGTGATGCCGTTTTCCGCCGAGGTCCGCTCGTGGTGGCGCCGCATGCCTCGTGGCGCGGCCGCACCATCGACGCACTCACCAGGACGATCGATGGCGGCCCGCCGCTCGCCCGGGGAGACGACACATCGCGCGGCGCCCAGACGACGCCGGGAGCCATGGCGCGGCAACGCGTCGGCACTGCCTTCATGACCGGCGTCAAGGTCATCGACATCTTCACGCCGCTCTGTTTCGGCCAGCGCCTTGGCATCTTTGCCGGCTCCGGCGTCGGCAAGTCGACGCTGCTCGCCATGCTCGCCGGCGCCGACGCATTCGATACCGTCGTGGTGGCGCTCATCGGCGAACGCGGCCGAGAAGTGCGTGAATTCCTCGAGGATACTATCGGCGAGAGCATGGCCAAGACCGTCGCCGTCGTCGCCACCAGCGACGAAAGCGCCATGATGCGCCGGCGTGCGCCGGACACCGCCATGCGCGTCGCCGAGCATTTCCGCGACCAGGGGCATCGCGTTTTGCTGGTGCTGGATTCGATCACCCGCTTCGCCCACGCCCTGCGTGAGGTGGCGACGGGGACCGGCGAGCCGCCGGTCGCGCGCGGTTATCCGGCCTCGGTGTTCACCGAACTGCCCAAGCTGCTCGAACGCGCCGGGCCGGGCGGGGAAGGCAAAGGATCCATCACCGCCATCATTTCCGTGCTGGTCGACGGCGACGATCACAACGATCCGGTCGCCGATTCCGTGCGCGGCATCCTCGACGGCCATGTCGTGCTCGACCGTGCGATCGCCGAACAGGGTCGCTATCCCCCCGTCAACCCGCTGTCGTCCATATCGCGGTTGGCCGGAAAGGCCTGGAGCGTAGAACAGCGCGCGCTGGTGACAAGGCTGAAGTCGATGATCTCGCGCTTCGAGGACACGCGCGATATCCGGTTGCTTGGGGCCTATCAGGGGGGCGCCGATGCCGAACTGGACATCGCCGTGCGCCAGGTGCCGCTGATCTATGA
>NZ_RZPH01000731.1:0-3139 GCF_004022825.1 Mesorhizobium sp. M7A.F.Ca.CA.004.04.2.1 | reverse complement strand
GGAGAAACGCAATGAGCTATATCGCAGGATTTGTCGCCGCGGTGCCCGCCGCCAACAAGGAAGCTTACCGCAGGCATGTCGCCGAGGTGGCATCGGTGCTGAAGGAGTTCGGCACCACCCGCATGGTCGAAGGATGGGGCGACGACGTGCCCGGCGGCAAGATCACCGACTTCAAGGGAGCCGTGAAGGCAAAGCCGGATGAAGTCATCACCTTTTCATGGCACGAATACGCGGACAAGGCGGCGGCGGACGCGGCCTATCAGACGATGATGAGCGACCCGCGCATGGCGGAGATCGGCGCTTCCATGCCCTTTGACGGCAAGCGCATGATCATCGGTGGCTTCACGCCCTTCATCGACCTGAACACGACCGGCAAGACGGGCTATATCGATGGCTCGCTGGTGCCGGTGCCGGCCGCCAACAAGCAGGCCTACCTTGCCGTAGCGACGAAGCAGGCCGCGGTGATCAAGGAACACGGCGCAACCCGCGTTGTCGAAGCGTGGGGCGACGATGTTCCCGACGGCGAGGTCACCGACTACCGTGGCGCCGTGAAAGCAACGGGCGACGAGGTCGTCGTCTATGCCTGGGTCGAATGGCCGTCGAAGCAGGTGCGCGATGACGCCTGGAAAAAGGTGATTGCCGATCCGCGCATGTATGCCGACACCATGCCCTACGACAACCAGCGCCGGGTCCATGGCGGCTTTGCGCCGATCCTCGACGCCTGATCCCAAGAACCCTAGTTTTCGACAATCCTGGAAAAGGAAACCCACCATGCGTTACGCCTGTCTCATCTATTACCACCCCAAAACATTGTTCGGCGGCAGCCCGGAGGCCAATGCCGTGCTGGCCGAGTGCTCCGGATATGACGAGGTGCTCAAAGCCAGCGGCCACTTCGTAACCGCCGAGGCCCTGGTGCTGCCCGAGGAGGCAATGACCGTGCAGGTCCGCGACGGCAAGATGTCGACCGTCGACGGCCCGTTCATGGAGACCAAGGAGATCCTGGGCGGCATCATCGTCATCGAGGCCCGCGATCTCAACGAGGCGGTGCGAGTGGCGAGCGGCCATCCACTGGCAACGATCGGCTTTGTCGAAGTTCGCCCGGTCGTCGACTTCAGCCAGCCGCCGCCGGTCCTGTGAGCACCACCAGCCCCCGCGATGCCCTGGAGGCGGCCTACCGCACCGAGGCGCGGCGCGTGCTGGCGACCTTGATCCGCCTGCTCGGCGGTTTCGACGCGGCGGAGGAGGCCTTGCATGAGGCCTTCACTGCTGCCGCCGAGCAATGGCCGCGCCAGGGTGTGCCGGCCAACCCCTATTCCTGGCTGGTCTCGGCCGGCCGCTTCAGGACCATCGACCGCTGGCGCCGGGAAGCACGGCTGGCCGGGGCTCTGCCCGAACTCACGGCGCTGGCCGAGCCGACACGGGAGCCGGCCATGCCGGAAGACATCCAGGACGATGAATTGCGGCTCATCTTCGTCTGCTGCCATCCGGCGCTGGCGCCGGATGCACGCATCGCCCTGACCCTGCGCGAAGTGGGTGGTTTGACCACCGAAGAGATCGCCCGCGCCTATCTGACGCCGACACCGACCATTGCGCAACGCATCGTGCGGGCCAAGGCGAAGATCCGGGACGAGGCGATCCCCTACGAGGTGCCCGACCGCGCCGACCTGCCGGTGCGTCTCGAGAGCGCGCTGCAGGTGATCTACCTGATCTTCAACGAGGGTTACGCGGCCACCGAGGGGCCGAACCTGACGCGGGCCGACCTGTGCGCCGAGGCGATCCGGCTCGGCCGGCTGATGGTCGAACTGCTCGACCAGCCGGAGGCGCAAGGGCTGCTTGCCCTGATGCTGCTGCACGAGGCGCGGCGCGCGACGCGGGTCAATGCCAGCGGCGACCTTGTCCTGCTGGAGGATCAGGACCGCACGCTGTGGGACCGTTCGCCGATCGCCGAGGCCGACGGCCTGATCGGTCGGGCGATCGCCTCGCGCCGCATCGGACCGTATATCCTGCAGGCGGCCATTGCTTCCGTCCACGCCGAGGCGGCAGGCACGGCGGAGACCGACTGGGTACAGATCGTCGCGCTTTACGATGTGCTCGGCCGCGTCGACCCCTCACCGGTCGTGGCACTCAACCGCGCCGCGGCCATAGGCATGCGCGACGGCCCGCAGGCCGGACTGGCGGAAATCGAGGCGGTCATGGCACAAGGCGGGCTGGACGGCTACCATCTGGCGCACGCGGCGCGAGCAGACATGCAGCGCAGGCTTGGCTTAACCGAAGCGGCAAGGACCTCCTACCGGCGGGCGATCGAGTTGACCCGGCAACCGGCGGAACGCCGGTTCATCGAGGGGCGACTCGGTCAGCTTTGAACGGAGTGGCGGCACAGGAACCCAGCGCTTGTTTTCTCGTTTTGTTCTCCCTATAGATGCGCTACAATCGTTCTTTCGATTCGAGTCAATTGTGATTCTTTCCACCGAAAAAACTCGGCTGTGAATCGCGGGTATCAAAGCTGATTGGACAGGCACTGGTGCAGATAAGTCAGCATGGACTTGTCACGTTCTGATATCGAAAGGCCGGGATCGAAATCGGGGATATCATGGCAGAAGCAGCGCGAAAATTCGGCGTGGCGGAAACACCGCTTTATCGTGAAGCGCCCAACAACATCGAGGCCGAGCAAGCGCTGCTCGGCGCCATCCTCGTCAACAACGACGCCTTCTATCGCGTCTCGGACTTCCTCAAGGCCAGCCATTTCTACGAGCCGCTGCACCGCAAGATCTTCGAGGTGGCGTCCGAGTTTATCCGTATGGGCAAGGTCGCGACGCCGATCACGCTGAAAACCTTCCTGCCCGCCGACGAGAAGGTCGGCGACATGACGATGGCGCAATATGTCGTGCGGCTGGCGGTCGAGGCTGTGACCGTCGTCAACGCCACCGACTATGGCCGCGCCATCTACGATCTTGCGACGCGCCGCGCGCTGATCACGGTCGGCGAGGACATGGTCAACATCGCCTATGACGCGCCGGTCGACATGGCGCCCGGCGAACAGATCGAGGATGCTGAGCGGCGGCTGTTCGAGCTGGCCGAAAACGGCCGCTACGATGGCGGTTTCGAAAGCTTTTCCGATGCGTTGAAGAATGCCGTCGAC